>NZ_JBANRJ010000001.1:300000-485000 GCF_037154075.1 Sphingobium aromaticiconvertens | reverse complement strand
ATCGATCCGGAATTTCACCAGATCGCCAATGGAAACGAGGCCAACCAGCCCGCCGTCTACCACCACTGGCAAATGGCGCATGCGTCGCCGGGTCATCATCGACAAGCCCTGAAGCACCGGAGTGTCCGGCGTGATGGTAATGGCGGGTGATGTCATGACAGTCGATACCGGCGCGTCGAGTATGGCCGCGCCTTCGGCCCCCAATCGATAGACAAGGTCGCGTTCGGAAAAAATGCCGACGACTTTGCCATGATCGACCACGGGCACGCAGCCGATGCGCTTTTCCGCCAGCAGTTGCACTGCGAATAACACAGTGTCGTCCGACCGAACCTGAATGACGTCGCTTCCCTTGTCGTGCAGAATCGCCGCTACGGTCATTGCCGCTCTCCTTCGTCATGCCCGAACATTTTGTCTCGGGGGTTGATGATCCCACTTTCGCCCCCCAAAGAAAAGGGATGAGACGCAAATTTGCCCTTGATGATCCACAAGTCGCCGCGACCGCATGGGCCAGGTTCCGCCGAATGATGCTCTGGATGGGGCTGGGCGGCGTCGTGTGCGTGGTCGCAGCGCTGCTGGTGCTGCACTGGTGGGCGGGACCAATGCCGATTCACATGATCATCGCGACCATATTGGGGGTCTGGCTGACCTTCATGCTGGGCACCGGCCTGATGGCGCTGGCCTTCCTTTCGCATGGAACCGGTCATGACGAGCAGGTGATGGACCGGTTGAAGGAGGAGATCGACATTGACGACTGAGCGAATACCAGGGCGCGAGACCATATTGCGGGTCGTCCCCCGTCTCGGCGACATCAACGCCAACGGCCATATCTTTGGCGGGTGGGTGTTGAGCCAGATGGATATAGCGGGCGGCATCGTCGCCGCACACGTAGCACAAGGCGCTGTCGCTACCGTGGCGATCGAGAGCATGCAGTTCATCGCGCCGATCCTGCTGCGGGATATTGTGTCGGTCTATGCCTGGGAAGAACGCCGCGGAAAAAGTTCCATCGGCATCCGGGTAGAGGTTGTGGCCACGCGCGGTACGGCGCACGCACCCGAAGAGGTCAAGGTGACGGACGGGCTGTTTACCTTCGTCGCCTTGGACGAATCGCATCGCCCGAGGCCGCTGCCGACTGAAGGCTGACGCGACTTGGCTGCAAAGAAAAAGGGGCGGCTCTCGCGAGCCGCCCCTTTTTCTTTCGCTGCCTGATAGGCGGGATGCTTATTCTGCGGCCTCGGTCGTGGGGCGAGCACGGCGGGTGCGCTTGCGGGGCGCCTCCTCGGTCGGCTCGCTGTCATTGTCGGCGCGCGCGATCGAGGGCGGAAGAACGGCAATGTCCAGACCCTGCGGTTCTGCCTCGGCGGCCTCGCTCTTGACCGTATCGCTCTTGCGGGGGCGACCACGGCGGCGGGGGGCTGGCGCCTCTTCCTGCGCCGGGGCCTGTTGCACGGTTGGCGCAACCGGTGCAGCGACGGGCAGCTCTACCTGCGGTGCCTGTTCGGCTACCGGCTCGACTGCGCGCTGCTCACGCGGTTCATTGATGCGGTCCCGACGGTTACGGTCACGGCGGGGGCGTCCTTCGCCATCTTGACCCTGACCCTGGGGTTGGCCCTGGCCTTCACCCTGGGACTGCTGGAATTGGGGCTGACGATCACCCCGGTCCTGACGCTCAGGGCGTTCTTGGCGCTCCTGTCGAGGCTGTCGTTCGGAACGCTGCTCCTGACGCTCGGCGCGTTCGGGCTGCGAAAAACGGAAATCATCCCCGTTTTCGTCATTGCCGTCGAAATCGTCGCTATAGTCGTCGAGCGCTTCGTCATTGCGACGAAAGCGGTTCTGACCCTGCTGCGGCTGGCCACTTTGGCCCTGCTGCTCTTCCTGACGGGCGCGATTGTCGGCCAGCACGCGGAAATAATGGTCGGCGAACTGGAGATAATATTCCGCGTTCACCCGATCCCCGGACAATTGCGCGTCGCGGGCCATGTTCCTGTATTTCTCAAGAAGCTGGGTAGCATTACCACGCGCCCGGTTGTCGATGCGGTTGCCATTGTCGCCACCGCCCCGGTTTCCACCACCATTGGGACGTCCGTTGTTGTTCCGGCCGCGATTACGACGGCCGGCCTGCCTGTTGTTGATCAAGACATAGTCCTTACGTTCAACGAGAATCTTATCCGTTGCTATCCCCAAACACGGCCTGACAAATATGGCCGGTACACGGCTCCGCAGGATGGGGCAGCCCGAAAGCCTTATCCCTATCCCCAGATGCCAGAGGCGCCGGACAGCAGCGCCGTCATGACTTGTTGAAGCCAGGAACCGGCCTTTTCCTATCAGTGGCCATCTGGCCAAATCCGAAGATAGTGCTGTTCCTGCTCTTTATGTAGTCGTTTCCTTCCATGAAACCAAGTGTTTTTCGCAGATGCTCAGGGAAAGGCCACAAGACAGCGATCGAGTCCGGCCAGATCCGTGCGGGCGGAAACAGTCAGGCCCACTCGGCGCAACAGGGCAGAAACGCTTTCCCGCTGGTCAAAACCGATCTCCAGCGCGGCCATGCCGCCGGGCGCCAGCAGCCCGGGCAACTGCGGTGCAATGCGGCGATACTCGTCCAGCCCCTCGTCCCCCGCGAACAGCGCGCTATGCGGTTCGTGATGCAGCACATCGCGCGATAATAGTGCGGAGGTGGCGATATAGGGCGGGTTGATGAGGATAAGGTCGAACGGGCTGGTCAGCCCCGCGCCCCAGTCGCCCAGTGCGAAATCGGCGCGATCGGCAAGACCCAGCCGTTGCGCGTTGCCACGCGCCACCTCCAACGCCTCTGTCGAGGCGTCGACACCCAGCCCCCGCGCGTCGGGCCACTGGTCGAGGGCCGCAAGCAGCAGCGCGCCCGAGCCTGTGCCAAGGTCGAGGATCGTTGTCGGGGCGCGGGTCTGGAAATGGTCGATTGCAGCCTCGATCAGCGTCTCGCTGTCTGGGCGAGGGATGAGGACCGCGGGTGTGACGGCCAGGGTCAGCGTCCAGAAATCGCGGGTGCCGATGATATAGGCGACCGGCTCCCCCAAAAGGCGACGATCGAGTAGCGCATTGAACCCCGGCGGGACGGCAAGGTCGCGTTGCCGCAGGATCACCTCTTCGCGGCTGATGCCCAGCGCATGGGCAAGCAACAGTTCGGCGTCGAGACGCGGGGTGTCGCTGGTGTCGGCAAGGCGGGCCGAGGCGGCGCGCAGGGTATCGGGGACTGTCATTACCTTCCCCCCTCCCTTTCAAGGGAGGGGTCGGGGGTGGGTCGAGACGCCGGGCTTGATCCGGTGGAGCCTCCTGCGGAGGCTACCCACCCCCAGCCCCTCCCTAAGAGGGAGGGGAGAAGAAAGGCTGCGCACACCCTAGCTGTCCAGCTGCGCCAGCCGCGCGACCTCATCCTCTGCCACCAGTGCGTCGATGACTTCGGCAAGGCCGGGGCCTTCGAGGATTTCGGGCAGGCGGTGGAGGGTCAGATTGATACGGTGGTCGGTGACGCGCCCTTGCGGGAAATTATAGGTGCGGATGCGTTCGGAGCGATCGCCCGAGCCGACCATCGCCTTGCGCGCACCCGCCTGTTCGCTCTGGGTGCGCTCGCGCTCGGCTTCATACAGACGCGTCCGCAGGATCTTGAGCGCCTTGGCCTTGTTCTTGTGCTGTGATTTTTCGTCCTGCTGGGTGACGACCAGGCCGGTGGGAAGATGGGTGATGCGGACCGCGCTGTCGGTGGTGTTGACGTGCTGTCCGCCTGAACCCGACGCGCGATAGACGTCGATCCGCAGGTCCGTGGACTCGTTGATCTGGACGTCCACTTCCTCCGGCTCCGGCAGCACCGCGACCGTGGCGGCAGAGGTATGGATGCGTCCGCCGCTTTCGGTTGCAGGCACCCGCTGCACGCGGTGGACGCCGCTCTCGAACTTCAGCTTCGCGAACACGCCAGCGCCGTTGATGCTGGCGACGACTTCCTTGAACCCGCCGACTTCGGACTGGCTGGCGGAGATCAGCTCCATCTTCCAGCCCTGTTCGTCGGCATAGCGTTGATACATGCGGAACAGGTCGCCCGCGAACAGGGCGGCTTCGTCGCCACCCGTGCCCGCGCGAATTTCCAGCATCGCCGGGCGCGCGTCGGCGGCATCGCGCGGCAGAAGCTGGAGCGCGAGGGCACGTTCGGCCTGCGGCAACTGACTTTTAATCAGTTGCATCTCCTCCTGCGCCATTTCACGCATCAGCGGATCGGCGTCGGATGCATCGCCACCCGCTATATAGTCCAGCGCCGCCAGTTCCTGCCGCAACCGGCGCACTTCATGCGCGGCGCGGGCGACCGGCTCCAGCTCGGCATATTCCTTTGACAGCCGCACGAACTGATCGGGCGGCAGGTCGGCCCGCGTCATCGACGCTTGCACCTCGTCCCGGCGCGCCTCGATCTGCGCGATGCGTTCGGCGGAGATTTGCATTAGAGTGGACGGTCCGCCCAGAGCGTTATTGGCTTACGCTCAACCTGCAAATCATAACTCGCTCCAAACATCGAATGAAGCGTTTCGTCAGACGGCATCTCTATCTGGGGATATTTAGCGTAATAACGAATGCGTAAACTCGGCCTTCCACCTTCACCCGAAGAAGATAGAGAAATGGCAATATCCGGATTTTTGAGCTTGGTTGCCTTTTCCCAACGCTTCTTTGGCGAGCCGGTCGAAGTTATTTCGCAGGACAGTGCAGACCGCCAAATCTTGCTTGCCACGTCATAGCTGCATGAAATCAAATCGTCTGATTCGACTACAACTGCGACATTGATTTTGGCAATCTCCGGCGCATCAATCAACATCGCCAACCGCTCGATCCCAGCCGCCCAGCCAACCGCCGGAGTCACAGGACCGCCCAGATTCTCGATCAGCCCGTCATAGCGCCCGCCGCCCAGCACAGTGCCCTGCGCGCCCAGCCGGTCGGTAACGAACTCAAACGCCGTGTGACGATAATAGTCCAACCCGCGCACCAACCGCGCATTGCGTTCCCACGCCACGCCAGCGGCGTCGAGGCCCGCCGTCACCTTTTCGAAGAAGCCGCGCGCCTCGTCTGTCAGATAGGCGTCGATGTCCGGCGCGCTATCCGCCACAGGGCGGTCGCGGGGATCTTTGCTGTCCAATATCCGCAGCGGGTTGCGGTTCAGCCGGTCGAGGCTTTCTTCCGACAACTGGCCGCGATGCGCTTCGAAATGCGCGATCAGCGCGGCGCGCCAGGCGCCGCGGCTTTCCGCGTCGCCCAGCGTGTTGAGGGTCAGGGTCACGCCCTCATTGATGCCCAGTTCTTTCAACAACTGGTCGGCGAAGACGAGCAGTTCGACATCCGCGCCCGGCTCGGCCGCGCCGATGATTTCGGCGTCGAGTTGGTGGAACTGGCGGAAGCGGCCCTTTTGCGGGCGTTCGTAGCGGAACAGTGGGCCGTGGGTCGCGACTTTGAGCGGCGCATATTGCTGCCAGCCCTCGGTAATATAGGCGCGGGCGATGCCGGCGGTGAATTCAGGGCGCAGGGTGACGCTGTCGCCACCGCGATCCTCGAACGTGTACATTTCCTTCGACACGACGTCGGTGCTTTCGCCCAGCGAGCGGGCAAAAACTGCCGTCGCCTCGAACACCGGCACCTCGACCCGCTGAAAACCATAAAGGCAGCGAACCCGGTCGAACGTCGCTGCGACATGGGCGAAGCGTTCGCCAAAAGCCTCCGGCGTGCCGCTCAATATGTCCTGCGTGCCCCGGATCGGGCGCGGTGTCTCGATTTTTGCCATGGGGAAGCGCCTTTAACGGCATTTCAACCACAAGGAAACGCGCTTTTTGCGCCGCTTTACCTGGGGGGTGGACGATTATGCCACAGCTTGCCATGCTGGAGGCATTCGACCATCCGGTCGCTCCCCCTTTCGGAGAATTTTTCATGATCCGCAGCCTTGCTGCCGCCCTGTGCCTTTCCACCTGCCTGTCGTCGGCAATCGCGCAGGACGCCATCCGCTCCAAACCGACCGCCCTGCCCGTCGTCGACACGGTGTCCGCGCCGCGCGACACGCCCTATCCGGGCGGGACCATCAAGCTGGAAGTGGATGCGACCGACACGACCCAGCGCATCTTCCGCGTGAAGGAAACGATCCCCGTCGCCGCCAGCGGGCCAATGACGCTGCTGATGCCGCAATGGCTGCCGGGCAACCATGCCCCACGCGGACAGATTGAGAAGCTGGCGGGCCTGACCATCACCGCCGACGGCAAGCCGGTGGCGTGGAAGCGCGATCCGCTCAACGTCTATGCCTTTCAGATCACTGTGCCGCAGGGCGCGCGCAATGTCGTCGCGCAGTTCCAGTTCCTGTCCGCCACCACGCCCGCACAGGGTCGCGTGGTGGTGACGCCCAAGATGCTCAACATCCAGTGGGAGTCGGTGTCGCTCTATCCAGCAGGCTATTTCACCCGCCAGATTCCGATTCAGGCGACCGTCACCTATCCCGATGGCTGGCAGGCCGCGACCGCGCTGCGGGGGAAGAAGACCGGATCGACTGTCGCCTATGACGTCATCGACTATGAGGCGTTGCAGGATTCGCCGGTGTTCGCGGGCACGCATTTCAAGGCGGTGGACCTTGGCAACAATGTGACGCTCAACATGGTCGCCGATGATGCGGAGGAGCTGGTCTATACGCCCGACCAGATGGCGAAGCACAAGAAGCTGGTGGCCGAGGCCAAGGCGCTGTTCGGCACCTATCATTTCGACCATTATGATTTCCTGTTCGCCATCACCGACGAGATGGGCGGCATCGGTCTGGAGCATCATCGCTCGTCCGAGAATCAGGTGGAACCCGGCTATTTCACCAAATGGGATGACGGGTTGCTGGATCGCAACCTGTTGCCGCATGAGTTCACCCATAGCTGGGACGGCAAATTCCGCCGCCCCGACCTGTTGTGGACGCCCGATTTTTCGGTGCCGATGCAGGACAACCTGTTGTGGGTCTATGAAGGGCAGACGCAATTCTGGGGCTATGTGCTGGGCGCGCGATCCGGCCTGTTCTCCAAGCAGGAGACGCTGGACGCCTATGCCCATATCGCCGCAAAGCTGGATACGGCCAAGGGCCGCGAATGGCGGCCGATGGAGGACACGACTCATGACCCCATCATCGCCGCCCGCCGTCCCAAGGGCTGGAGTAGCTGGCAGCGGTCGGAGGACTATTATAATGAAGGGCTGATGATCTGGCTGGAGGCGGATGCGATTATCCGCAAGCAGACGGGCGGTGCCAAGGGGCTGGACGATTTCGCCCAGGCCTTTTTCGGCATCAATCCGGGCGACTGGGGGCAGGTCGTCTATAATCGTCAGGACGTTATCAAGACGCTGAACGGCATCGCCCCTTATGACTGGGCGGGCTTCTTCACAAAATATGTCGACAGTCCCACCCGTGAGACGCCCAAGAGCGGCTTCACCATGGGCGGATACCGGCTGGTCTATGGCGACACGCCCGGCGCGATCACCAAAAAGGCGGAAGCCACGCAGAAAATGGTCGATCAGGGGTTCGGCATCGGCCTGATCGTCAAGAATGACGGCGAGATTTCCACCGTGGTCTGGGACAGCGCCGCATTCAAGGCAGGGCTGGCCGCGGGCACAAAGATCATCGCGGTTAACGGCAATGAATATTCGGCAGATGCTTTCAAGGCGGCAATCACCGCGGCGAAGAACCCCAAGACGCCGATCGAGATCATCGTCAAACAGGATAAATATTACCGCACTTTGAGGCTCGATTATTCCAGCGGCCTGCGCTATCCGCGCCTCGACAAATTAGGAGAGGGTGAAGGCAGCCTCGATACGCTGCTTAATCCGAAAACATAATCACCCGCACCGCAACCCGCGCATGTGAAGGCAGTACCTAATGAATATCGACCTGATTCCGGTGGGCGACGATCCGCCCCACAGCCTTAACGTCATCATCGAAGTGCCGGTTGGCGGCGAGCCGGTGAAATATGAATTCGACAAGAAGTCGGGCGCCCTGTTCGTCGATCGCATCCTGCACACGCCGATGCGCTACCCTGCCAATTACGGCTTTGTGCCGCACACCCTGTCGCCCGACGGCGATCCGCTGGACGCGCTGGTGATCGCGCGCTCGCCCTTCGTGCCCGGCTCCGTCGTGCGCGCCCGGCCGATCGCGGTGCTGAACCTGGAAGATGAGGCCGGCGGCGACGAGAAGCTGGTATGCGTGCCCGACAACAAGACCTTCCCTTATTATGCCGATGTCGGCGAGAAGGACGATCTGCCCGGCATCGTGATGGAGCAGATCGAGCATTTCTTCACCCACTATAAGGATCTGGAAAAGACCAAGTGGGTCCGCATCGGAACGTGGGGCGGCGCGGAAGACGCTCGCCAGATCACGCTGGAAGCGATTGCCCGCTATGAGGCATCCAAGAAGACGGCCTGATCGCTGATTGGAATCGTAAAAGGCCGCGCAGGACATACCCTGCGCGGCCTTTTTTATGCCCTGCTCAGATCAAGCGATCAGCCTCCAGCGCCCAGGCGGCGCTGTCGCGGCCGCGCGGGTTTCGAGCGTGGAGACGTGTATCGGCGGCGGCCAGACGCGTGACCGCCATCTCCAGTTGCTCTTCCGGCAGAGTGAAGGGCAGGCGCACGAACCGTTCGAATGCGCCGCCGACGCCAAAGCGCGGGCCGGGTGCGATCCGAAGCCCATGACTTTCCGCCAGCGCAGCCAGCGCCGTCCCCTCCCCCCGAGGCAGTTCCGCCCAGAGCGACAGGCCGCCTGCGGGCGCCTCCACCCGCCAGTGGGGGAGATGCTCTTCGACCAGCGCGACCAACCGGTCACGCCGTCCCCGCAGCATGTCGCGCCGTGCGCCAAGGCCATCGCCATTCTCCAGCAGCCAGGCGACCGCAAGCTGATCGATGGCGGGACTGGCCATGTCCAGCGTCGTCCGCAACCGTCCCAACCCCGCCACCGTCTGGGGATCGGCGCGTATCCATCCGATCCGCAGGCCACCCCAGAAAATCTTGCTGGCCGACCCAAGGGTGATGACTCCGCATCCCGTTGGATCATGCGATGCGACCGGCGGCGGCGACGTTCCGTCCAGACCCATGGCCACCATCGTTTCGTCCACCACCAGCGGCGTATGGCTGCGTGCAGCGGCGGCCACCAGCGCACGGCGAGTCGCCGGGTCCATGCTGCGGCCCGTGGGATTGTGGAAATCCGCGATTACATAAGCGAAACGCGGGGATGTCTGGCGAAAGGCCGCCTCCATCGCGTCAATGTCCCAGCCATTGACGGGCAGGCCCACCGGCACCGGCACGATATGGCTGCGTTGCAACGCCAGTATCGCATTATGATAGGTGGGGTGGTCGATCACGACCCGGTCACCCGGTCCGGCAAGCATCCCCAGCAACAATGCGAACCCCTGCTGCGCGCCGTTCGTCACCATGATCTGGTCCGGCGTGGTGGGACAGCCGCGCGCGGTGAAATGGTCGGCGATCGCCTGCCGCAAAGGCGGCAGGCCTAGCGCGTCGTAGCCAAGGTCGCCAAACCAGGCGGGTAACTGTTCCACCGCGGCCTGATAGGCCCGCGCGATTCCCTCAGGCGCGGGCAAGGCGGCGGCAGTCCAGTTGAGAATCCCTTCCCCCAGATCCTCCCCGGCACCGGGAAGCGGCACGCCTCCTGCCCGAGCGGACGGAAGCCGGGTGACACTGCCCGACCCCTGACGGCTTTGCAGATAGCCCTCGTCGCGCAGGCGATCAAAGGCGGCGGAAATCGTCGTGCGGCTAAGGTCCAGCGCCCCTGCCAGTTCGCGCTCCCCCGGCAGGCGCACGTCCAGACCGATGCGCCCGTCGAGAATCAGCATCCGCAACGCCTGCGCCAACTGGCGATAGGCAGGCTCTGCATTGCCTTCCGCACGCCAGGCGCCAAGCAGGCGAAGGAGCGAGGGTGGACGAAGCGCGGAGGTGGACATGACAGGCCTTCCCATAGAGTCACATTCAATGCCAGCTATAGAATAGTGGTCCTTTTGTAAAATACCACTTTGACCGATCAGGAGGCCATGATGATGTACCGCCGCCTTTTCCAGCTCTTCTGGGGCCTTGCCCTTTACGGCTTCTCGATGGCGCTGATGCTGCGCGCCAATCTGGGTCTCGATCCTTGGGACGTACTGCATCAGGGGCTGGCCCCGCGCCTTGGCCTCAGCTTTGGCATGACCGTCAACCTGATCGGCGCGCTGGTGCTGCTGCTCTGGTGGCCATTGCGGCAAAAGCCGGGGATCGGGACGGTCTGCAACATAGTGGTGATCGGAACGGCGGTGGATATCAGCCTTATGCTTTTGCCCGACCCGCAGGGATTGGGCTGGCGCTTTGGCTGGCTGGTCGCGGGGATCGTGTTGAATGGCATTGCCGGTGGCGCCTATATCGGCGCCGGTCTGGGGCCGGGACCGCGCGACGGGCTGATGACCGGGCTATGCCGCCGGACGGGATGGCCGGTGAAACGGGTCCGCACGGGGATAGAGTTGGCAGTGCTGGCCACCGGCTGGCTGTTGGGTGGGACGATCGGGATCGGCACCTTGCTCTATGCAGGGACGATCGGCTGGATCGTGCATCATGCCCTGCCCTTCTTCACCCTTGCAGCCCCAAGGCCCACACCCGCCACGGGATGAGATTTTGACGGTACCCCCCTGACCAGCCGACAGGCAAAAACCTGTCGGCTGGTCTTTTTTAACCTGGGGGGCAAGAGGCGCCCCGTTCGTTAAGGGGACTAGCGTTGATCGGGCCGGTAATGCTGGCATAGTGTGGCGCTGCCTTCCATCGATACGGCTAGAAGGATTTCCCGTGCGCCCTGCCCTGCCCACCGCCCTGGCCATACTGATGCTCGCCAGTCCTGCCGCCTCGGCACCTGAAACCGCACCGCGGACCGCACTGGTTGACCTGACCTTCGAACAGATTGCGCCTGCGGGCACGCCAATGCCGCGATTCAAGGTCGATGCCGCCTGGCCCGCCATGCCCGATGATCTGCTGCTGGGTCAGGTAAGCGGCGTGGCGGTTGGACCCGACGACGATGTCTGGGTGGTCCATCGCCCCCATTCGCTGACCGCCACCGACACCGGGCTGGCGCAAAGCCCCGCCATCGCCGCCTGCTGTAAGCCTGCCCCGCCCGTCGTGCGTTTCGGCAATGACGGGCGCTACAAGGGCGGCTGGGGTGGCGCAG
The DNA here is from genome assembly GCF_037154075.1 of Sphingobium aromaticiconvertens. Lineage (NCBI taxonomy): Bacteria > Pseudomonadati > Pseudomonadota > Alphaproteobacteria > Sphingomonadales > Sphingobiaceae > Sphingobium > Sphingobium aromaticiconvertens. The sequence goes on along the minus strand of NZ_JBANRJ010000001.1, from coordinate 473,794 downwards.
CGAGCGCGCCCACAATTGAGGGCGTCAACCAGTGGCCCACCAGCCTGCACGGCATCTTCGTCGACAAGGCCGGCACCATCTGGTTCGGCGGCAATGGCAGGGGCGATCATGTCGTCATGCGCTATAGTCCCGAGGGTAAATATATCAGCAGCATCGGCCGCCGCGATCAGACCGGCGGTAATGACGACATAAACAAGCTGGGCAACCCGTCCGACGTCAATCATTCGGACGGCATGGTGCTGATTTCCGATGGCTATACGAACCGCCGGATCATCGGCTTTGAGGAGAAGGGCCGTTATAAGGGCCGTTGGGGCGCCTATGCCAAGCCGCCGATCGCGCCGGTACGCGAAGGGGCATTTGACCAGAGCCATGCGGTCGACCCCAGCAAGGTCGCCAATCCCAAGGCCGGGATATTCGCCGATATCGTCCATTGCGTGGTGCCGACGAATGACGGGCACCTCTACGTCTGCGATCGCAACAACAACCGCGCACAACTGTATCAAGCGCGGCAAGGACGGAGCGCTGACCTTCGTGCGCGACCTGGTGATCGCGCCGGAGACGGGCGGCACGCATACGGTAACGGACATCGCCTTCTCCCCCGACCCGCAACAGAAATATCTCTATGTCGCCGACATGATGAACGGGCGGGTCTGGATATTGCTGCGCCAGACCCATGAAATATTGGGTGCGGTAGGGCGGATCGGTCGGCAGGCGGGCCAGTTCACCTGGCTGCACAGCATCGCTACCGATAGTCAGGGCAATCTCTACGCAACCGAAGTGAACACCGGACGCCGCGTGCAGAAGCTGACTTTCACCGGCATTGAATAAGGACCGACCCATGGCGACTGAATTGTACGACCTGACCATCCCGGTGCTGGTCCGCGCGCTACATATTCTGTCGGCGATTCTGGAAAAGGGCGCGGCCCATGCCGAGGCGCAGGGGATCGACCCTGCAACGCTGACACAGGCCCGGCTGGCGGCGGACATGGCGCCCCTCATCAAACAGGTGCAGTTCGTCAGTGACACGGCCAAGGGCGCCGCCATCCGCATCGGCGGACTGGACCCCGTTCCGATGGCCGACACCGAAAGCAGCTTCCCCGAGTTGCAGGACCGGATCGCCCGCACCATCGCCTTTCTGGAATCGGTGCCGCGCGAAAAGATCGACGGACATGAGGATGCCGAGGTGATCCTGCAAACGCCCGGCGGCGCGCTGACCTTCACGGGCCGCAGCTATGCGCTGGGGTTCGTGCTGCCCAACCTCTTCTTCCATGTCACGACCGCCTATGCGCTGTTGCGACAGGCAGGTGTACCGCTGGGCAAGCTCGATTATCTGGGACCGGTCACGGCATAAGGCATCAGCCCGCGATCAGGCGGACTCGCGCGCTCGATACCCAACCGCTGACGCAGGGACCATCATAGGGCTGCTTGCGATCGACCGGATCGGTGACGCCGCAATCGACAGGCGCGGCCTCTACGGCATTGCCAGCGGCGGCCTGCGCTGGAGCGCGCGACGGCAGGACAACGCCCAGCCATCGCTGATCGAGACTGCGGGTGCAGACATGCATCCGCTCCCCTTCCCCCAGCGTAGCGAGCGTCCGGGCGTCGTCGAACGGCGCGGCGCGGAGCGGCAGGCTACCGCGTATTACCATGCCCATCGCCCCGCAGGCGTCCATGCGCGGGCCATCCTCCCCGATCGTCACGGGCCGCGCGAGGGGCGCTTCCATGCGGCTTTCGGACATATTTTCACGCGGCGCGCCGGCGATCGAGCTGTTGGGCAGTTCGTCCATCACGTCGCGACTGTCGGAACAGCCAGCAAGGATCAGCAGAAGGCAAAGGGTGATACGCATGGCGCCCTGATAGACCGCGCGGATGGCGTCGGAAAGGCGGCATGTTTCGCTTTAGTTTCAGTCCGCGATTCCCTATATGCTCGACCATGAGCGAAGAACCCAAGAACGCCCCGAACAGCAATGAATATGGCGCCGACAGCATCAAGGTGCTGAAAGGTCTGGATGCCGTCCGCAAACGGCCCGGCATGTATATCGGCGATACCGACGACGGGTCGGGCCTGCACCACATGGTGTTCGAGGTCAGCGACAACGCGATCGACGAAGCCCTGGCGGGCCATTGCGACCGCATCGACATCACCCTGAACCCCGACGGTTCGGTCAGCGTGATGGACAATGGACGCGGCATCCCCACCGGCATCCATAGCGAAGAAGGCGTTTCCGCCGCCGAGGTCATCATGACTCAGCTTCACGCGGGCGGAAAGTTCGAGAATACGTCCGACGACAATGCCTATAAGGTATCGGGCGGCCTGCATGGCGTGGGCGTGTCCGTGGTGAACGCATTGTCCGACTGGCTGGAGCTGAATATCTGGCGCGACGGGCAGGAGCATTGGATGCGCTTCCGCAACGGCGACGCCGAAGCCCCGTTGAAGGTGCTGGGTCCGGCAACCGATGGCCAGAAGGGGACCAAAGTCACCTTCATGTTCTCGACCGAGACATTCAAGAACGTCACCGATTATGATTTCGACAAGCTGGAGCATCGCTATCGCGAGCTGGCTTTCCTCAACAGTGGCGTGCGCCTGTTCCTGACCGATGCACGGCATGAAGAAAGCAAGACGGTCGAGCTTTATTATGAGGGCGGCATCGCGGCCTTCGTCCAATATCTCGATCGCACCAAGACTTCGATGATGCCCGAGCCGATCGCCATTTCCGGCACCCGCGACGAAGTAACGATCGAAGTCGCGCTGGAGTGGAACGACAGCTATTATGAAAATGTCCTGTGCTTCACCAATAACATCCCACAACGGGATGGCGGCACCCACCTGGCGGCCTTCCGCGCGGCGCTGACCCGCACGCTCAACAATTATGCCGACAAGTCGGGCATGTTGAAGAAGGAAAAGGTGACACTGACCGGTGAGGATATGCGCGAAGGGCTGACGGCGATCGTCTCGGTCAAGCTGCCCGACCCGAAATTCTCAAGCCAGACCAAGGACAAGCTGGTCTCCTCCGAAGTGCGCCAGCCGCTGGAAAGCCTGATGGCCGACAAGATGGCCGAGTGGCTGGAGGAGAATCCGGGGCACGGCAAGATGATCATCCAGAAGGTGATCGACGCCGCCGCCGCCCGCGAAGCCGCCAAGAAAGCGCGCGAACTGACCCGGCGCAAGGGCGTGATGGACATCGCCTCCCTGCCCGGCAAGCTGGCCGACTGTCAGGAGCGCGACCCCGCCAAGTCCGAACTGTTCCTGGTCGAAGGTGACTCGGCAGGCGGATCGGCCAAGCAGGGCCGCAACCGCCATAACCAGGCGATCCTGCCGCTGAAAGGCAAGATCCTGAACGTAGAGCGTGCGCGATTCGACAAGATGCTGTCGTCCAAGGAAGTCGGCACGCTGATTCAGGCGATGGGCACCAGCATCCGCGACGATTTCAACATCGAGAAGCTGCGTTACCACAAGATCGTGATCATGACCGACGCAGACGTCGACGGCGCGCATATCCGCACATTGTTGCTGACCTTCTTCTATCGCCAGATGCCGCAGATCATCGAGAATGGGCATCTCTTCATCGCCCAGCCGCCGCTCTACAAGGCGACGCGCGGACGCAGCGAAGTCTACCTGAAAAACGAAGCCGCATTGGAGCAATATCTGGTCGACAATGGCGTCGATTCGATGGTGCTGGAGGGATCGGGCGGTTCGCGCACCGGTGAAGATCTCAAGACGCTGGTCGACCATGCGCGCCGGATGCGCGCAGTGATGCGCTATGTCCCGCGCCGTTACGACCCCCGTATTATCGAAGCGCTGAGCCTGACCGGCTCGCTCGATCCCGAATTGAGCAATGCGGAACAGGCCACGCGTCTGAATGCCGCCGTCGCCTGGATGGGTGCTCATGACGAAGAGGGCAAGTGGACCGGTCGCGTCGCCGAAGAAGGCGGCTTCCATTTCGAGCGGCTGTGGCGCGGCGTCACCGACCATCATGTCATCGAGCATGGCTTCCTAGGGTCTGCCGAAGCGCGCAAACTGCATAGCCTGGCAAGCGAAGAGTCCAGCAGCTATCGCACCCCCAGCCGTCTGGTCAGCGCAAAGGCCGCCGCCGCGCAGGAAGAAGCGGGGGACGACGACCTGCCCGCCGCACCGGCCAAGGGCGTGATCGCCGTGTCCCGTCCCAGCGACCTGCTGGAAGCGATCCTGGCCGCCGGGCGTAAGGGTCTGTCGATCCAGCGCTACAAAGGACTGGGCGAGATGAATGCGGAACAGCTTTGGGAAACCACGCTGGACCCCGACAATCGGTCGATGCTGCGGGTCGAGGTCGATCAGGCGGACATTGCCGACGAAATCTTCACCCGCCTGATGGGTGACGTGGTCGAACCACGCCGCGAGTTCATTCAGGACAATGCGCTGAACGTCGCCAATCTGGACGTATAGGGTTGGGGCGGGGTCGCCCTCGCCCGTTTCCTGAAATCAGCCGAACAACGCCTTATACTGGCGCGGCTGGCAGCGCAGATATTGGGGCGCGGCCTTCACCTGCGCGCCCAGATGGGCAGCGGCATGCCAGGGCCAACGCGGATCGTAGAGGATGGTGCGGGCCAGCGCGACGGCATCCGCATCGCCCGTCCCCACAATCGCCTCCGCCTGCTCAAAGTCGGTGATGAGGCCAACGGTGATGACCGGAATCGTCACGCCTTGCTTGACCGCACGCGCAAGGGGCACCTGATAGCTGGGACCGACAGGAATCGCCTGATCGGGATGCAGGCCCCCGCTCGACACATGGATAGCGCTGCATCCGCGGGCTTCGAGTGCCTGTGCGAAAGCGATCGTCTGCTCGACATCCCAGCCGTCTTCCACCCAGTCAGTGCCGGATACCCGCATCGTCACGGAGCGATCGGCAGGAAAGACCGCGCGAACCGCGTCGAATATCTCCAGTGGAAACCGCATCCGATTTTCCAGGCTGCCGCCATAGCTATCCTCGCGATGGTTGGAGAGCGGGGAGAGGAACTGGTGCAGCAAATAGCCATGCGCGCCATGAATCTGGATGGCGTCGATTCCCAGCCGGGCCGCACGACGGGCAGCGTCGATGAAAGCATCCCGCACGCGGGCAAGGCCGTCCATATCCAGCGCGGTCGGGGCATTTTGACCATCGGCAAAGGCAATGGCGGACGGCGCCACCGTCTGCCAGCCATTGGCATCGGCGGGCGGCAATTGCGCCCCCCCTTTCCACGGCAAATCCGTCGAGGCTTTGCGCCCCGCATGGGCAAGCTGAATCGCGATCGGCATGTCCGACCAGCGCCGCACACCCTCCAGCGTGCGGGCAAGCGCAGCCTCGCTCGCGTCGTCATAAAGGCCGACGTCAGCGTAGCTGATCCGCCCCTCCGGCACGACCGCCGTCGCCTCGATCGTCAGAAGGGCGGCACCGGACTGCGCCAACTGGCCCAGATGCATGGCGTGCCAGTCGGTCATACAGCCATCGACCGCCGAATATTGGCACATGGGCGCAATGATGATGCGGTTGGCAAGCGTTGCGTTGCCGATGGTGAGCGGTTCGAAAAGCTTTGGTCCGGGCACGGGGAGTCCTTTTCGGGAGAGGTCGGGCGTGAAGGTGGTCCTGCGAAGCCCGGCCTTCAAGGGTAGGCGTGCTTCCCGATTCTGACCTTCGCGCCTATGATGATGTATCGGCGCAGCGACAAGGGACTGACGTGACGGGCATGAAGAGCATCTTCTGGAGCGGTGTGGGTGCGATACTGTTGCTGGGCGGCTGCGCGAAATATGATGGCGGCAACAATGATGTCGGGAATCAGGCTGCCGTGCCGATTCCTGCCAATGCCGCACCGCAGGCATCCGTGCCGATCATCCGCAATGAGGGTGGCGAGGTCGAAACGGTGCAGGCCAGCCCGCAATCGGTCGTACCGGCTGCTGCGCTGCCCCAACGCAAGCGCATACCGTCCGACGTGGTCGCGTATCGCGCACTGGGCACCGAACCCTTCTGGTCCGTGACGGTGCGACAGGGTCGCGCGACGCTGGAGCGACCCGATCGCCCGCCGCTGACCGTGCCCGTTACGCTAACGCAAGACCCGCGCGCGCTGCGCTATATTGGCGAGGGGCTGACGCTGATGGCGACGCCGGGACCGTGTAGCGACGGAATGAGCGACGCGCTCTATGCCGATCGGGTGCAGGTGGCATTCGGCGAGGGAACATTGAAGGGCTGCGGCGGGCCACGTGTGGATGACGGGCCGGAGCGACCTTAATCGTCAATACGCATCGCCTGTGCCACCAGCGCTTCCGCTTCCATCAGCAGCGCATCCTCGACCGCGTGCTGGGCGACCTGTTCGCGGCCGATGAGGATCAGGACCGGCACCGCCAGCGGGCTGACGCGATCAAGGGTGATGTGCAGCATCGTGCCCGCCGCCCGATCAATCAAGTCGCCCAGCCGCCCAACATCGGTCATGCGCGCGCGCGCATCCGCCCAGGCGGCTTTCAGCAGCATATGATCGGGCTGATATTTGCGGAGTACGTCATAGATGAGATCTGTGGAAAAAGTGACCTGCCGCCCGGTCTTGCGCTTGCCGGGATGCTGGCGTTCGATCAGGCCGCTGATGACCGCAACGTCACGGAAGGCGCGCTTCAGCAAGCTCGATTGTTCGACCCAGTCGACAAATTCATGATCCAATATGTCGGCGGTGAACAGGCTTTGCGGGTCGGTGACGGGCTTCAGGCTGGAGACCGCCAGTGCATAGTCGTTCGACACGAAGCCGATCGGCATCAATCCCTGCGCGTCCATCCGGCGCGTGAGCAACATGCCGAGCGACTGATGCGCGTTCCACCCTTCGAAACTGTAGCAGACCATATAATGGCGCCCTTCATGCGGGAAGGTTTCGATCATCAGCTGACCCGGCTGAGGCAAAGCGGAGCGCAGTTTCTGCATCTCCAGCCATTCGCGCACGTCATGGGGGAAGCGGTGCCATTCGCCCGGTTCGGCCAGGAAATGGCGCACCCGCTCGGCCAGCCGCGTGGACATGGCCATGCGGGTACCGCCCCAACTGGGAATGCGCGCGGATTTGCTGGTGGCGCGCACGATGAGGTCGGTGGTGTCCATCTTCACCACCTCCAGCGCGGTGCCGGCGAAAAAGAAACGGTCGCCAGGACTGAGCGTGGCGGCGAACCCCTCCTCTACCGTACCGAGCTTGCGCCCGTTGCCAAAGCGGACGGCGAGCGCGGGCTGATCGACGATGATGCCCGCATTCAGCCGATGCTGCTGGATAAAGCGCGGATGCGAGATGCGCCATGTGCCGTCGGGATCGCGGGTCAGCCGTTTGAACCGATCATAGGCTCGCAGCGCATAGCCGCCGCCTTCGATGAAGTGGAGGACGTTGGTGAAAGCCTCTTTTGTCAGACCGCTATAGGGTAGCGCCGAGCGGACCTCTTCCAACAAAGCCTCTTCGTCAAAGGATGCAGCGCAGGCGACGCCCATGACGTGCTGGGCGAGGACGTCCAGACCACCGGGGCGAAAGTCGTCGGCGTCGCGCTCCCCCGCCTCCACAGCGTCGAGAGCAGCGCGGGCTTCGAGATATTCGAAGCGGTTGCCAGGAATCACTATGGCTTCGCTCGGCTCGTCGAGCCGATGATTGGCGCGACCGATGCGCTGGAGCAGGCGCGACGATCCTTTGGGCGCGCCCATCTGGATGACGCAATCGACATTGCCCCAGTCGACGCCCAGATCAAGGCTCGCGGTGGCCACCAGCGCCCGCAGCTTTCCCGCCGCCATCGCCGATTCGACCTTGCGACGCGCTTCGATCGACAGGCTGCCATGGTGGATGGCGATGGGCAGATTATTGTCGTTGGCGGACCAGAGTTCCTGGAAAATAAGTTCGGCCAGCCCGCGCGTATTGCAAAAGACCAGCGTGGTGCCGCGCCGCTCAATTTCCGCCATCACCTGCTTGGCCGCATACTTACCCGAATGGCCGGACCAGGGAACGGAGCCTTCGGGAATGAGGATTGTCACGTTCGGCTCTGCACCCGCCTCGCCAATCACCGCCGTCACGCTGTTGATGTCGCCATCGGGCGCGATCCAGGCCCGATAGGCGTCGGCATCGGCGACCGTGGCGGAGAGCGCCACCCGTCGCAGCGCAGGGTTGATCGCTGACAGCCGCGCCATCGACAGGGCAAGCAGGTCACCGCGCTTCTGGGTGGCGAAGGCGTGAACCTCATCGACGATCACGGTCTTGAGCGTGTCGAACAGCATGAAACTGTCGGGATAGCTGAGCAGCAAGGAAAGGGATTCAGGCGTGGTCAGCAATATCTGCGGTGGGCGGGCGCGTTGGCGGGCCTTTCGGTCGGATGGTGTGTCGCCAGTGCGTGTTTCGACGCGGATCGGCAGATCCATCTCCGCTATCGGTGTTAGCAAATTGCGTTGAACATCGACGGCAAGCGCCTTCAGCGGCGAAATATAGAGGCTGTGCAGACCCTCAGCAGGATTATCGATGAGATCGGTGAGCGTGGGAAGGAATCCCGCGAGCGTCTTGCCCGCCCCGGTCGGCGCGACCAGCAGTGCGTGGTTGCCGGCGCGAGCGGCGGCGAGCATGTCCAGTTGATGCCGTCGCGGCTGCCATTCGCGCTGCGCGAACCAGTCGTTCAGAATGGGAGGAAGATTGGAGTCCACTGTATCTATGTAGGAGCCACGAAGCGCGGAAGCTATGATCCGCGCTAACCCGCGCCAATCCGGTGCAACCCGGCGCCATGCGCCTTCAGCCAGGCCCGCGCAGGCTTCGGATCGCTGCCCAATATCCGGGCGTGGGCAGCATGGAAGGCGGGGCTGTGGTCCATGTGGATAAGGTGCGCCAGTTCATGGGCGACGGTCGATCGACGGACGAAAGGCGGCGCCAGGATCAAGCGCCAGCTATAGCGGATGGCGCCCCTCGACGTGCAGCTGCCCCAGCGCGATCGCGTGTCGCCCACGCCCACCGACGCCACGGTCAGCCCATGCGCCGCCGCCAGAGCGCGCGTTTCGGTTTCCAGCACGGCCTTTGCACGCGCCTTGAGCCAGCGCAGCACGCGTTGTTCCACGGACTCGGCCGGACCGCCGACGATCAGCTGCCCCTCCTCCAATCGAATGCGGCGGGTCGTGCCGGATTGCCAGACGATCTGGATCTCATGTCCCTCCAGCGCGAACAGCGCACCGTCTGCCAAGGATACGCCATCCGGGCGGGTCGATATCTGTTGACGGACCCAGTCTTCATGGTCCTGCGCCCAGCCAAGCGCGCGCTTGAGGTTAGCGCGGGTGGGGAGCGAGAGGCGCAGCCCTCCATCCTTGCTGTCGAGGGTCAGGCGATAGCTGCGGGCGCGGGCCGAGCGGCGCACACGCACGGGGACCGCGACGCCATCGACCAATATTGAGGGTGTTTCAGATGTCCCGATCGACAAGATGGTTTTCCAGATCCCCTGCATCCACCTCCGCCACGGTCCAGCCGCGCACCGATTCCCCCGCGCGATGCACCGCTTCGCGATCGCCACTGATCAGATAATGCCAGTCGGGCAGCGGCTTCCCTTCGCCACGCAGACGATAGGCGCAGGTCCGTGGCAGCCAGCCGATTTCGTCAACCAGCTTGGGCGTCAGGCGCACGCAGTCGGGCACGAACTGGCGACGATGGCGGTAGTTGGTGCACTGGCCGCTCACCCGATCGAGCAGGCGGCAGGCGACGTTGGTGGGATAGATGCGGCCTGTGTCCTCATCCTCCGCCTTGTGCAGGCAACATTTGCCACAGCCGTCGCACAGCGCCTCCCACTGGGCGCGGTCCAGCTGGTCGAGCGGTTTTTCCCAGAAATTCACTTCACCCATTTTTGCAAAGCCGCCAGCACCTTGTCCGGCGCGCCGTCATCCTCTGGCGTCGAGGGATCATCCACCGGCACCAGCGCGATTGGCTCGCCCTTCGTTCCGAAGAGATAGGGAGTACGGCTGTGGCTGACCAGATAGTCGCTTGCGCCCTCGCTCTTCTCCTTGCCGTAAATGACGACGAAATCCTTGGCTACCTTCGCGATCTGGTCGGACGTGCCGGTCAAGCCGATGAGGCGCGGGTGGAAGGCGGCGACATAGGTTTTGAGTACCGCAGGCGTGTCGCGCTCAGGATCGACACTGATGAAGATCGGCTGGACCTTCGCCGCGAGCGCAGGTTCTGCCTTCTCGAACCGGGCAAAAGCCTGCGTTATTCGCTGGAGATCGACCGGGCAAACGTCAGGGCAATAAGTATAGCCGAAATAGACGAGGCGATATTTGCCGTCGAAATCCTGCCAGCGGACGGATCTACCGTCCTGATCGGTCAGGGTGAAGGGCGCACCGATGCGTGCGCCGGTCAGTTCACCCTGGATACTGTCAGAGCCGCTTGATGCGTTGCCGCCAGCCCCCATATTGCAGGCGGAGAGCAGCGTCAGGGCGCAAAGTGTGGCGGAAATCAGCGCTTTGTTCATGGCGTAGCCAGCCATGCCCTGCTAAGGGCTTTTTTGCAAATATGAACAGGGCGGACATGATGACAGGACGACGCGCACAGGGGATGCGGGCGGGATGGATGATCAAGCTTCTGGGTGCGCTGCTGGCGCTCGCCGCGCTCTCTCCTACGGTCGCGCTGGCGCAGTTTTCCGACAATTATAATTTTCTGAAAGCGGTCAAGGATCGCGATGGGGACAAGGCGACGAAACTGCTCGAAAAGCCGGGATCGACGGTTATCAACAGTCGGGACGTCACGACAGGCGAAAATGCGCTGCACATCGTGGTCGCCCGCCGCGATTCGACCTGGGTCAATTTCCTGCTGGCAAAGGGCGCCAATCCCAACCTGGCCGACAATGACGGCAACACCCCATTGATGGATGCTGTGCAGGTTCGGTTTGAGGATGCCGTGCAATCCCTCATCGCACGGGGCGCACAGGTCGACAAAAGCAACGACAGTGGCGAAACCCCGCTGATCCGCGCCGTCCAGCTACGCGATGTCGGACTGGTGCGCCTGCTCGTCACCAATGGCGCGAATGTCGACAAGCGCGACAGCATCGCGGGCATGTCCGCCCGCGACTATGGCAAACGCGATTCGCGAACCCCCGGCCTATTGGAAGCGCTGGACGCTGCCAAGCCAGCCACACCCAAGGGGCCAGTGCAAGGCCCGGTTTTTTAAGCCTGCCAGCTGTCATCCCGGACATGATCCGGGTCAGCCAACAGGGTGAGACGTCGCGCAGCCCGGCGAGCGAAGCGTAGCGTTTCGGCCTTGCGCCGGGCTGCGGCGAGCGGCTCGACAGGGGCTGGCCGCACCAGTTCCGCATCATATTGATCGGCGACGATCAATCCCGTGCGCGTCGGCCACAGCGCTTCCCCTTCAAAGGGTGAGAGATCGAAGCCCGCTGGAACTGCCCAGAAAAAACGGTCGCAATAGTCAAAATAGTCGGGCCATTTAGCATCGCCCAGCAGGTCGGCGCGCGAGCATTTGATTTCGACAATGGTGAGCCGTCCAGCCGCGTCGATCGCCATGATATCCGCGCGCCGCCCATTGGGCAGCGGCACTTCCAACATGCCGGTCATGTCATGGCGAAAGAAAAGCCGGAGCGTTCCACGCGCCACCGCCAACGCGGTGCCATCGGTCAGGGGTGAACAATGTGCTGCAGACTCTGTGATCATCGGGATGATATAGAACAGGAAGGGAACAAATGAAAAGACCCGACGCAGCCTCTGGCCGTATCGGATCTTTGCAAGCGATCAGTCCCGAAGCATCACAGGATGCGAAAACAGGACGGAAACACGATCAGCGATAGAAAATATGATTGTCGATCGACGCGAGCCTGGGCTTGCCCCAGCCCGGCGCGACGCGGCGAGCATGGAAGAAAAGCGCACCCTCCGCCCGGCTATCCCAGCTATCGTTCATCGCGATCTGGGCGATGGCGACGGCTTCACGCCACGATTCGCCAGCCGTGCGGATCGGCGGCATGTCATTACCGCGCACGAAGCTGAACTGGCCACGCTGATAGACGACACCGCAAAGGCTGTTGGCGAAGCGGCCGGACTTGGCGCGATTGATAACCACGCGCGCAACAGCCAACTGGCCTTCCAGGCTTTCACCCTTGGATTCGAAATAGACCGCGCCGGCAAGGCAGCGCATGTCACCGTCCACATCCTCAGCGTCGCCATGGGCATCGACAAGGGCAGCCAGGCTCGTCGCTTCGACGGCGGCATCAGGATCGGTGATGTTGGATTGAGTCGACTGCACCACTTCGCGGGGCGCCGAGAAGACGACCGCGGGCTGCTGCCCGGGCGTCGAAGGAACATTCAGTCCCTTAAGGGTTTCTACCGGAAGCGTACCGGTGGACGACATCGTCGTCGCAGATAGGTTGGCGCTGGCAGCGCTCGACATATCAGTGGCCGTGACCGCAGCAATGGCGGACAGGGCAAGCGCCGCGAATGTCGCGGCTTTCAAACGGAAACTCATTATTACTCTGGTTCGTGCGGTTCTTGGCCGACGACGTTCGGGTTTTAACTCACTTCTTATCCAGACGTCTGGCCGCCCCCCGTCTGCGTGTTTACCGAACCGAGACCCCCTTGGACTGATCCGACAACCTGCGCGTTAAGCGTGGGGGAGCCTATGGTGGGACCGTTCCATCCTGTCAACGATCAGCAGATCGTTTCAGCGGCGAACCGTTCGGCATCTACGATATCGAGTTCTATGACCCACAGATCGGGATCGGAACGGCGGCGACGCTCGATATAGGCCGTCATGGCGCCGGGTTCGGAGTCGGCCGCCGGACCGCATGCGGTTAACCGATAGCCGCCCGCATAGTCCGAAACTCGTTCGAACAGACCTATTTCCTCTCCCTTTTCAAGCGCCTGCACCAGAATGACACCGCTTATCGGATCGCCCTTCACCAGCACCATGGCAAAGCCCCCCGCGCCCTGCGTCCGGCGGATCAGGGCGCCCGCCAGCATGGCGCTGGTCAGCCGTCCATCGGTCATTTCAGCGTTTTTGCTCCGCAGCCGCGCCCGCATATCCCGGGAGCGACGAGAGCGGGAACTGGGAACGCATGAAGGTGCCGGTTCCACGCCCAACCTCTTCGCCATCCGAATCGATCAGGCTGGCTTCGGCCACATAGACGCGGCGTTTGCCGCTGATCCAGCGACCTTCGGCCCTGATTCGGCCCGGCCCGATCGGACGGGTAAAGAGGAGGTTGAAAGCGGTGGTCAACAGAAAGCGATCGCTGACCAGGCTGTTGGCAGCGTAGAAGGCCGCATCGTCGAGCATCTTGAAATAGACAGTGCCGTGGACCGCGCCAGCCGCGTGAAACGCCGATTCATCGACGTCGAAATCAATCACCGACAGTCCAGCGGACGGAATTGACAGTTCAGACTGGAACATCCGGTTGATCGGCGCTGAACGATAAAGCTGCTCCAGCGCACGAAAGTGCGCGGCCTCGCCGCTGGGCGCGACGATGCCCTCAGGCTGCGTCACGCGCCTCATTGCCACCCAGAAGGGCGTAGAGGGCTTCGGTCGAGCCTGCTCCGCGCAGACGGCTGATCTGTGCTTCGTCCCGCAGATAGCGGGACACCCGCGCCAATGTCTTGAGATGTTCGGCGCCGCTGTCGAGCGGTGAGAGGAGCGCGAAGACGACATCGACCGGGGCATCGTCCACCGCGTCGAACTCGATCGCGGGGTTGAGCAGTACGACGATGCCGCACATCTTCTCCAGCCCCTCTATCTTTGCATGGGGGATAGCGACGCCGCCGCCAAATCCGGTCGACCCCAATCGCTCGCGTTCGGTCAGCGCCTCGAACACCTGACCGCTGTCCAGCCCATAGGCGGTGGCCGCCAGATCACTCAGCTTCTGAAAAAGTGCCTTCTTGCCGTTGGCCGCCAGCTCTGTAGCCGCTGCGGCAGGCAAAACAATATCGTGGAAATGCATCATGTCCAACTCGGATGGCCGGGCCTCTCATTCTCCCTCTGTCACAGGAAATGGCACGGCGCGCGGAATCTTAAAGTCCGGCGCAATAGGCCGCCTGCCCCGGCAGGTCAACAGGCGGCCCCTGGTGTTATGTCGGCATGGGATCAGACCCGCGGTTCGACCCAGCCGATCGTCCCGTCATGACGACGATAGACCATATTATAGGCCGATGTGCCGGCATTGACGAACAGCAGCGCGTTGGTGTTGCGCAGATCCAACATCATCACCGCGTCCGATACGCTGGCTTGCGGAATATCGACGCGGGTTTCCGCAACGATCAAAGGCGCATCCTCCGCTTCCTCTTCCTCCTGTGCGTTTGCAAAGACGGTATAGCCCGCGCCATCAATATCATCGACGCTGAAGCCGTTGACGCGCACAGCCTCTGCCGCCACCGCCTGGAGATGCCTGTCCTTCAGGCGGCGAGTGTATCGGCGCAGCTGCTTTTCAATCTTGTCGGCCGCCTTGTCGAAGGCAAGGTGCGCGTCCTGCGCCTCGCCCGCGCCTTTCAGGATCAGGCCGGTCATTACATGACAAACGATATCGCAGTGGAAGGCCCCGTGCGGCGCGGGCCGGAACGTCGCCTGAGCAGAGATGGCGCGCGAAAAATATTTCTCGGCCATCGCTTCAAGTCGCGTCCAGACATGCTCCTTGAGCGCGTCACCCGTATCGACCTGATGCCCGGAAACACGAATATCCATATGCCTTCTCCTTATTCTTGCCGGGATGGGCGGAACCAAAGGTCCAGCACAGCCCGGATTTCGGGAGGTCCCGCTCCGGTTGTCAGCCGGGGTGTGACCCATCGAGCCAGAGCGGCTTGTCGAGCGTCGCGACGAACACTGCATGCCTCTCCAACTCCTCCGCGCTGGCCATGAAAACCCGCGCGGGACGAACAGGGCGAACGGCGGCGTCTTGCGCCGGTTCCACCCGATATGCCTTGTCTGCTTCCTCCTGTGCGAGAGACAGGCCGATCTGACGCCCTCCTCGCAATTCGATGTAGAGTTGCGCGAGCAATTCGGCGTCGAGCAACGCGCCATGCTTGACGCGATGGCTGCGGTCGATGCCATAGCGCGTGCATAGCGCGTCGAGACTATGCTTGGCGCCTGGATGGAGCGTGCGTGCCATGGCCACCGTGTCGATCATGCGATCGAGCGATATCTCAGCCCTGCTGCACCGCTTCAATTCATGATTAAGGAAGCCGAAGTCGAAGCGCGCATTGTGCGCGACCAACATGCTGTCCTCCAGAAAGTCGAGCAGTTCCTGTGCGCCATGCTCGAAAAGTGGCTTGTCCTTCAGGAACGTGATGGACAGGCCATGCACGGCCTCTGCCGCGGAAGGCATGTCGCGCTGGGGATTATAATAGGCGTGGAAGGTGCGGCCCGAAGGCACGCGGTTGATAAGTTCGATGCAGCCGATTTCGACCATGCGGTCGCCGGATGCGGGGTCGAATCCCGTGGTTTCGGTGTCGAATATGATTTCGCGCATTGCCCTCGAACCGACTCTGTCTTTCTCTTATCTGCCTGCTTTGCGCACAAGGCAAGCAACCAGGGCATGAACCTGCGCCCGAGTGGACGCAATGGTGGTGCCGGTGTTGATGATATAGTCCGCCCGACGACGTTTTTCAGCGTCCGGAGTCTGCAAATGCAGGATTCGGCGGAATTTTTCTGCCGTCATGCCCGGCCGCGCCAAAACGCGCCTGCGCTGTTTCCATGCCGGGGCAGATACGACGATCACGCCGGCCAGCCGTCGCTGCCCTCCGGACTCGAACAACAGCGGAATATCGAGGACGACGACGGCGCGCGATCGGTTATGGCGCAAAAATCGGGCGCGGGCAGCGCGTACCGCCGGATGGACGATCGCCTCCAGCGCTTTCAATTCAGCGGGATCGCCGAATACGGTAGCGCCCAGCTTCGCGCGATCAACGCCGTTCGCGCCTGTCGTGCCGGGAAAGCGCGCTTCGATCGCGGCAAGCAAGCTACCGCCCGGCCCCTGAAGGTGATGCACTTCCGCATCCGCATCGAAGACAGGCACGCCTTCCCGTCGCAGCATCGTGGCAACGGCAGACTTACCCATACCGATCGAGCCGGTGAGACCGTAAATCTTCATGTCTGCCGCTTTCAGACTGCGGTCAGCAGCGCGCGCAATTCCTCGTCCCGCTCTCGCGGCGCCTGCGCGTCGAAAAATATATCAAAGGCGAGCGCGGCCTGCCCGATCAGCATGTCGAGGCCATCAATCGTCGCCAGGCCCCGCGCCTGCGCAGCAGCCAGCAATCCGGTTTCGAGCGGCGCATAAACGATGTCATAGACAGTGGCTGTCGCCGACAGCGGCGAAAGATCGAGGTCCAGCGGCGATTGCCCGGTCATGCCCAGTGGACTGCTGTTGACGAGGAGGTCGGCGGTCGGGAGCGGATCGGTCAGCGAAAGGATATTCCCCTTCACCCCCGCCCGATCGAGCAGCGCCTGCGCCTTGGCCGCGTCGCGCGCCATCACCGTGATATTGGGGACGCCATAGCTGGCCAGCGCGAACAGGATTGCCCGTGCCGCGCCGCCCGCACCGATCAGGACCGCACTCTTCCCCTGCCACTTGTCGCGCATCAGCGGCTGGAGAAAGCCGCCCGAATCGGTATTGGTGCCGACCAGCGGGCCGCCGGTTTCACAGGCGATGGTGTTCATTGCGCCGATACGATCGCGCACATCGCCCGGATCATCGGCATAGTCCATCACCGCGATCTTGTGCGGGATGGTGACATTGCAGCCCAGCCAGTCGGGATCGGCCCGACGCGTCAGGAAATAGGCGGCCAGCCCCTCCGGCGTGACATGGGTCTTGCGATATTCAGCCTCTATGCCGAGCGCCTGGAGCCAGAAATTATGGATCAGCGGCGATTTGCTGTGTGCGATCGGGTCACCGATCACCTCGGCATAGGGAAGTTTGTCCGTCATGCCACCAAAACGCCGCGAATCCGCAGGAAGTCAAGCAGGGGCAAGAGCGGCAAGCCCTGAATCGCGAACTGACTCCCCTCGATCTTGCTGAACAATTGCGCGCCCGGCCCCTCGATCCGGTAGCAGCCGACGCACCAGCGGCACGCGTCCCAATCGCCATCCAGATAGGTGCTGATGAAGGCGTCGGACAAGGGACGGACCGTCATTCGCACACGTTCGATATGCCGCCAGATCGGTTCCCCGTTGAGGGTGATGACGGCCGCGCTGTGAAGATGGTGGACCCGGCCAGAAAGCAATCCCAGAATCCGTTCAGCATCGGCACGATCGATCGCCTTGTCGATCATGCTACCGTCATCAAGGCTGAGGGTCTGGTCGCACCCGAGCACGAGGGCGCCGGGTACGCGGCGCGAAACACGCAGCGCTTTCAACTCTGCCAGTGCGTCGGCAAGGCCGCGCGCGTCGAGACCATCGGCGCGCAGCGCTTCCTTGGCGGCCTCTTCATCGACGCCGGGAGATAACGCCTCGAACGGCACCTGCGCGGCGGTGAGCAACGCGCGGCGGCTGGCGCTTTGGGAAGCCAGAACGATAGTCAATATTCGTCTCCGAAGAAGAGCGTCATTCGCTGGTCGTATCCGCCAGAAGCCGGTCGTTGAACAGGTTGATGATCGCCGCAGCCGCTTCCTCGATCGAGCGGCGGGTCATATCGATCACCGGCCAGCCATTATCGGCGAACAACCGACGGGCGAAGGCCAGTTCGGCCTGAACCTTTTCAAGATCGACATAGGCCGTTTCGGGGGCTTGATTCAGCGAAAGCAAACGGTTGCGGCGAATCTGGATCAGCCGTTCCGGACTGACGGTCAGGCCCACGACCATCGGGTGCTTGAGCGTATAGAGCGTCTGTGGCGGCGGAGATTCGGGGACCAGCGGGATGTTCGCGGTCTTGTATCCGCGATTGGCGAGATAGATGGAGGTCGGCGTCTTGGACGCGCGCGAGACGCCGGCGAGCACTATGTCGGCCTCTTCCCAATTTTCATGACCCACGCCATCATCATGGGCAATGGTGAACTGGATCGCCTCGATCCGGGCGAAATAGGCTTCGTCGAGAATATGTTTGCGACCGGGGCGGTTGCGGGTCTCCTGACCCAATATGTTGGAGAGTGCATCCGTTACGCTGTCGAGCGCGGCAACATGGGGCAGCCCCAGCGCCCGGCATCGCCCCTCCAGCCGCCGACGCAGTTGATGGTTGGTCAGGGTGAAAAGGACAAGGCCGGGGTTGATGGATATCTCTTCCATGATCCGGTCGAGATGGACGTCGGAGCGGACCATCGGCCAGAAATGCCGCACCGCCTCCACATTTTCGAACAGGCCTATCGCGGCCTTGGCTACATTTTCCAGCGTTTCACCGGTGGAGTCAGACAGAAGATGGAGATGGATGCGCGTCACCTGCATATCTCTGTTAGCAGGCTGTGGATAAAGCAAGGGACGAATGGGGGAGAAAATCGAGCCTTCCGACCGTTCCACGATAGCAGGATATTTGTCCACAGGCCCCCAACAGGCGCTTCATTCCATCCACAACCTGTGGATAGCGTGGGCAATTTGACTGACTCGAACCCAAAAGCTGCGCTCTTCAGAGTCAAGCTGTTGGCAAATCGGGGCACAGGGCATAAACCCCGCTGCCAACGCCCCATCTATCATCATCAATCTAAGATTCCTTTATATAAGAGTATATATGACCGGACCCGAGGCCCCGTTGCGCGACACGTCTTTGCTCTCTGTCCTGCGTGGCGAACGAAAGGATGTGCCCCCTGTCTGGCTCATGCGACAGGCCGGGCGCTATTTGCCTGAATATCGCGCGCTGCGAGCCGACAAGGGCGGATTCCTGGAACTGGTCTATGACAGCGAGGCCGCCGCGGAGGTGACTCTCCAGCCATTGCGGCGCTTTGGCTTTGACGGTGCGATCCTGTTTTCGGACATTTTGATCGTACCTTATGCAATGGGGCAGGATCTGTGGTTCGAGACCGGCGAAGGGCCGCGGCTGGCGCCGATCCTGGCGGAGACCCCGCTGGAAGCACTGAAACCCGATTTTAGCCGCTATGAGGCGGTGTATGAGACCGTCAGGCGGGTCAGGGCAGCGTTGGACCCCAATGTGACCTTCCTGGGTTTTGCAGGCAGCCCCTGGACGGTCGCAACCTATATGGTCGCGGGCCAGGGCAGCAAGGATCAGGGCGCGGCCCGGCGTCTGGCCTATGGCGACCCTGCCCGTTTCGCCGCCATCATCGACGCGATCGTCGAGGCGACTGTCACCTATCTATGTGGGCAGATCGACGCCGGGGTGGATGCGGTCCAACTGTTCGACAGTTGGGCCGGAAGTCTTGCGCCGCTGGAGTTCGATCGCTGGGTGATCGAACCCAATGCCCGGATTGTCGAGCGGGTAAAGGCGATCCATCCTGATGTTTCCGTGATCGGGTTTCCCAAGGGGGCGGGGGCGAAGCTGCCTGATTATGCGCGCGGTACGAAGGTCGATGCGGTCGGGCTGGATGAAACGGTCGATCCGCACTGGGCCAATGCGGTCTTGCCCAAGGGGTTGCCAGTGCAGGGCAATCTGGATCCGCTGGCGTTGATTGCCGGTGGTGATGCGGTGGTCCGCGCGGTGGATAATATCCGTGCGGCCTTCGTTGACCGGCCCTATATCTTCAATCTGGGGCATGGCATTTTGCCTGACACGCCGATCGACCATGTGGCTGCCCTGCTCGACCATGTCCGTGGAAAGGATCGCTGATGCCTTATCTGGGAGCTGCCTATCTGTGGGTGAAGGCCGCGCACCTCATCTTCGTCATCTTCCTGATGGCGGGGCTGTTCATGCTGCCGCGTTTCTTCGTCTATCATCAGGAGACGGTGCCCGGATCGCCCGAAGACGCCAAATGGATCGAACGCGAATCCAAACTACTCAGGATCATCCTGAACCCGTCGCTGATTCTGGTATGGTTATTCGGCCTGATGCTGATGGTGGAGATCGGTGCCTGGCATTTTGGCTGGTTTCACCTGAAATTTCTGCTCGTCTTCGCACTATCAGGCTATCACGGCTGGATGTCGGGTTATGCGAAGAAGCTGGCGCGGGGCGAGCGTCCCTTGCGGGACAAGCAGTTGCGCCTGCTGAATGAGGTGCCGGGGATCGCGGTAGCGCTGATTGTCATATTGGTGATCGTGAAGCCCTTTTAGGGGCGATCAGGAGGCAGGATCGACCGCGATATTGTCGATCAGGCGGGTCTTTCCCATGCGGGCGGCAGCGAGCAGCCGGGCGGGCCGGTCGAGACAGTGCATCGGTTCCAGCGTGATGGCGTCGCACAGCGTCACATAATCGACGGGATCGAAGCCGTGCGCTGTGAGCATTCCGATTGCCTTTGCGAGCGCGGCATCCACAGCTATGCCCTTTTCCATCTGTCGCGCGGCTTCGCCCAGCGCGCGGGGCAGCGCTAATGCGGCGTGGCGTTCCTCATCCGTCAAATAGGCATTGCGCGACGAGAGGGCCAGGCCGTCGACATCGCGCTGGGTGGGGATGCCCGCTATCTCCAGGTCCATGTCGAGGTCCGCGACCATGCGGCGGATGACGGCCAACTGTTGAAAGTCCTTTTCGCCGAACAGGGCGATATCGGGACGGACCTGGTTGAAGAGTTTGGCGACGACCGTGGCGACGCCGTCAAAATGGCCGGGTCGCGCCGCGCCGTCCAGTCCCTCGCTCACGCCCGAGACGCTGATGTTGGTAGCGAAGTCATCGGGGTACATGACTGAGACAGTGGGCATCCACACTATGTCCACGCCCTGATCGAGGAGCATGGAGGAATCCTTGGCCTCGCGCCGGGGATAGGCGTCAAGATCTTCGTTCGGTCCGAACTGTTTCGGATTGACGAAGATGGAGACGACAACATGGTCAGCACGGCGCTTTGCCTCCTCGACCAGCGCCATATGCCCGTCATGCAGCGCTCCCATGGTGGGGACGAGCGCCACGCTGCTGCGCCCATCGCGGCGAAGCTGTTGCAGGGCGGTACGAAGGGCGGGCAGGTCACGGAGGGTTTGCACGGAAGGAATGGCTCCGATAAGGGCAATGGATCAGGTGTCCTGCTAGGCAGCAGAGGGCACGCCGGTCAAGAATCAATGCGACACTCTACGGGGAAACCAAGGTCCAATGGCGAACGCCCAACCGCACATCATCGTCTTCGCCAATGAAAAGGGCGGGACGGGCAAGTCGACGACCGCTGTCCATACCGCGATTGCGCTGACCGCTCTGGGCTATAGCGTGGGCATGATCGACCTTGATCCCCGCCAGCGGACCGTCACGCGCTATATGGAAAATCGCGGCGAAACCGCACGGCGGCGGGAGATCAGCCTGCCGATGCCGGACTTTGCCGTGCTGAAGGGTGACAGCGTCGCTGCGCTGGAGGAAGAGGCTACGGCAATCGGCGAAGGTCGCGATTTCCTGATTGTCGATACGCCGGGCCGTGATGATGCGTTTGCCCGCCATATGGCGGCGCGCGCGCATACGCTGGTAACGCCGATGAACGACAGTTTTGTCGATTTCGACCTGATCGGACAGGTCGATAGCGAAACTTTCAAGGTGCGCCGTCTGTCTTTCTATTCCGAACTGATCTTTGAGGCGCGCAAGAGTCGAGCGAAGGCCGATGGTGTATCGATCGACTGGGTCGTGCTGCGTAATCGCGTCCAGCACCATGATGCGCGCAACAAGAAACGCGTGGGCGACGCGTTGATGGAATTGTCGCGCCGGGTTGGTTTCCGGGTAATTCCGGGCTTGTCGGAGCGTGTGATCTTCCGCGAACTCTTCCCCTCGGGGCTTACCTTGCTGGACAAGGGGCATCTGGGCGAACTGGGTGTCAGCCATATCGCCGCGCGGCAGGAACTGCGCGAGATGGTTGCGGGCCTTGCCCTGCCCCTGTTGGCCGGTGGTATCGCGGCGGAGGCGATGGGCGTCGCCTGATGGGATTGCTGGCTCTTTTGCTATTGGCATTGGCTGGCTGGCTGATCTGGACCGGTCGGTTGCAGAAGATGACGGCCAAGGATGGCCTGGCGCTGGGAATCGCGCTGGTAGGCGCGGTGATGGCGGCGAAGGGCAAGCCGCTGATCGGGGCGTTGCCGATCATTGGTTCTGCCCTTTTCTTCGCCCTGCAAAACAGCAAGGGGAAGGCGCGACGCGAGGCTGTGGGACGCCCACCGGGGGATGTTGGTGAGGCACGCGCCTTGTTGGGTTTGCCTGCCGATGCGGATGCGCAGGCGATCCGGGCGGCACATCGACGGTTGATTGCCACGGTTCATCCCGACAGGGGTGGAACGCAAGCATTGGCTTCCAAGATCAATGCGGCGCGTGACCTGCTGCTTGATGAAGCCAATCGCGCGGGGGACAAGCGCGCCTGACCCTTTCCATAAGGATGTCTGCATGACTCACCTGTTCGACCCCTCTGTTTTGCGTGCCTATGATGTGCGCGGGGTCGTTGGTGAGACGCTGGGGGAAGCCGACGCCTATGCGCTGGGTCGCGGTTTCGGCACGGTGGTCGTGCGCGCTGGCGGATCGCGGGTCGCGGTTGGTTATGATGGGCGGCTCAGTTCACCGATGCTGGAAGGTGCGCTGGTGCAGGGCCTCACCCAATCCGGGGTCGATGTCGTGCGCATCGGCTTGGGGCCAACGCCGATGCTATATTATGCCGAGGCCGAACTGGGGGTGGATGGCGCTATCCAGGTGACAGGCAGCCATAATCCCGCCGATCACAATGGCTTCAAGATGGTGCTGGAGCATCGCCCTTTTTTTGGCGAGGCTATTGTCGGGCTGGCGCGGCAAGCGGCGGCGGGCGACTGGGAAGAAGGCGCCGGTGGGGTCAAGGCGGTTGCGGTCATGGACCGCTATGCCGCGCGGCTGGTTGAGGGATTTGACGGCGCGGCCTATCGGATCGGCTGGGATGCCGGCAATGGCGCCGCCGGGCCGGTGGTGGAGAAGCTGGTGAAGCTGATCCCCGGTGAGCATCATCTGCTCTTCACCGATATAGACGGTCATTTCCCGCATCATCATCCCGATCCCGCTGAAGAAGCGAACCTTGCTGACCTCAAGGCACTTGTCCTCGACAAGAAGCTCGATTTCGGTGTGGCCTTTGACGGGGATGGGGATCGGATCGGCGCGGTGGATGGGCTGGGCCGGACTATCTGGGCGGATCAACTGCTCGCCATCCTTGCCGAGCCCGTGCTGCGAAACCAGCCCGGCGCGCCGATTATTGCGGATGTGAAGGCCGGACAGATGGTGTTCGATCGCATCGCCGTGCTGGGCGGAGAGCCGATCATGGGCGAAAGCGGGCACAGCCTGATGAAGTCCAGAATGGCGCAATCTGCCAGTCCGTTGGCGGCCGAAATGAGCGGCCATCTCTATTTTGGACCGCCGGACTATTACGGATTTGATGATGCGCTTTACGCAGCGGTGCGGTTGATCCGGGCCGCTACCCGGGTTGGCCGGACGGTGACGCAGTTGCGCAGCGCGATGCCGGTACCGATTGATACCCCTGAATTGCGGTTTGCGGTCGATGGGAAGCGCAAGTTTGCGATCGTGGACGAGGTTCTGGAGCGACTCAAGATGACTGATGCGAGGGTCAACACCATCGATGGCGTTCGGGTGGACACGGGGGACGGCTGGTGGCTGCTGCGGGCATCGAACACGCAAGACATGCTGGTCGTGCGAGCGGAAGCGAAGGATGAGGACGGGTTGGCCCGGTTGCTGCGTACCGTCGATTCCCAGCTTGCTGAATCGGGAATAGTACGGCCTGGGACAGCGGGTTTCTGATTACGTTCCTTTTTTGCGCGGTTTTGAGAGGGGGGTCTGACGGCTCGTTAACGCTACGGAATGCTGGATGTAGGTTTTCGATTGCAATTTATGCAATCGCTCCTCTGTGTTTCGCATTTGCGACAGAGCCTGTTGCACTGCACAAGGATAAGGCCTTTCAGGCATCCTCTCCTAAAACTTTATAAGCCGTCCTTCGGGGCGGCTTTTTTTTGTGCTGCATCGATCCATGCGACATATTATCCGCTGAGATTGCCAGATTCCCGGCATAGGCTTAAGCAACCGGCCTCCACTGCGGGACAGGATAGCTCCATGACCGACGACGATTATGTCTATGACGAGGAAACCGGCGAATGGCTGCCTGCCGCGGATCTGGCCGCGCGCCAGGCCGTCGCCGGACAGATAGAAGTGCGTGATTCCGTCGGCAATATATTGATGGATGGCGACCAGGTGACGCTGATCAAGGATCTGGATGTCAAGGGCGCCGGGCAGACGCTGAAGCGTGGCACGGTGATCAAAGCGATCCGGTTGACTGGCGACGCACAGGAAATCGACTGTAAGTTCGACGGGATCAAGGGACTGGTGCTGCGGGCGGAGTTCGTCCGCAAGCGTTGAGAACCGCTTATTCCGGCTCCGGTGTTCTGCGCGGCGGAGTCGCGCTGTCACGGTTTCGACCCAGCACATTGTCGATCCATTGCTGGTCGATGCGGGCGGGTGCTTCATGATCAGTAGACGGCGGGTTGTTGCCCTCCTCGTCCGGGCGGGCGGATGGTGAAGGGGTTCGCTCGATTGGCATCCCGTTCTCATCGACCATCATGCCGTTGTCCGGCGCACCATAATAGGCTTCCTCATCGGGTTCGAGCTGCCATTCGGGCAATGTGACTTCGGTGTCGAAATTTTCCACGGGGCGCTTGGCGACAGCGACCTTCATATATTGAGCGAAGGCCTGAGCTGGTGCCCGCCCGCCCTGAAGCACGCGGACCGGGCGAGCATCGTCGCGGCCCATCCAGACGCCGGTGGTGATTCCGCTGGAAAAGCCCAGGAAATAGCCGTCCTTGTTGCTGCTGGTCGTGCCGGTCTTGCCCGCGACGGGGCGCCCGATCTGCGCCGCCTTGCCGGTGCCGGTGGAAATAGCGGTCTGCATCAGGTCGGTCATCCCCGCCGCGACCCACGGCGCGACGAGAACGCGGCTGGTATCGTCCTGATGCTGATAGAGCATCCGTCCGTCGGCAGTCGTCACCTTGGTAATGCCATAGGGCGCAACCGCCACGCCCTTGCGCGCGACCGAGGCGAAGGCGCGGGTCATATCGATCAGCCGCACGTCCGACGTGCCCAGCACCATCGAGGGATGGGTGTTGATCGGCGTCGAGATGCCAAAGCGCCGGGCCATGTCGGCGACGGTCGGGAAGCCGACCTCCACGCCCAGCTTGGCCGCAACGGTGTTGATCGAATAGGCAAAGGCGGTGCGAATGTCGATGTCGCCCGAAAAGCGTCCTGAACTGTTGCGGGGTTTCCAACCGTTGATATCGACCGGCTCATCGGTGATGCCGGTATCGGGGGTATAGCCCGATTCCAGCGCGGCCATATAGACGAACAGTTTCCAGGCGGAACCCGGCTGGCGCGTCGCCGTGGTCGCGCGATTATAGTTGGACGTCACATAATCGAGGCCACCGACCATTGCCCGAACGGCGCCATCGCGGTCGAGGCTGACGAGTGCACCCTGCGTACCACCGGGCACATTGGCCTGGATCGCGGCGGTGGCGGCGCGCTGCATCGGCAGATCGATGGTGGTATAGACCTCCAGCGGTTCGTTCGGCTCGTCGATCAGCAGGTCAAGCTGGGGCAATGCCCAGTCGGTGAAATAGCGGACGCTGTTCTGTGGCGGTTCGGGCGCGAGCTTCACGTCCTGAATATTGGCGGCGGCCTCTTCCGCAGCGGTAATCGCGCCATTTTCGCGCATCAGGTCCAGCACCACGCCCGCGCGGCCGATGGCGGCCTCCGCGTCGGCGGTCGGGGAATAGCTGGATGGAGCTTTCACCAGTCCGGCGATGATCGCGGCCTCGGGCAGGCTGAGGCTGGCGGCGGGATGGCCGAAGAATTTGCGGCTGGCCGCGTCGATGCCGTAGGCGCCGCCGCCAAAATAGACCTTGTTGAGATAGAGTTCGAGGATCTGCTGCTTGGAGAATTTACGCTCCAGTGCCATCGCCAGGATCATCTCCCGAACCTTGCGGCCCCAGCTATAGCTGTTGTTGAGGAAGATGTTGCGCGTCACCTGCTGGGTGATGGTGGACGCGCCCTGTAGTCGTCGCCCGGTGCCCCGCCGTTCGAGCGCGAGCCAGGCGGCGCGGGCCATGCCGATCGGGTCGATGCCCGGATGGTGATAGAAGCGCCGGTCCTCGGTCGAGACCATCGCGTCGACCATCACCGACGGAATTTCGCGATAATCGAGCCAGCGGCCAAAGCTGGGACCAATCGAGACGATCACCGATCCATCGGCCGCGTGGACGCGGATCATTTGCCCATTGGGTGAGGATTTGAGCGAGCCATAGTCAGGGAGCGATTGCATCGCCACGACCACAGCGATGACAAGCGCCACCAGTCCGCCGAGCGCCGCGACGGTCCCGATCTTAAGGCCGCGAATCAGCCATCGCTTCGCCGTTCCCGACGGTGTCTTGCTCTTGCCAGTTCGTGCCATATTTCGTCGCCCGGATACGCGCTAACCCGCGCCGCTACAAGCGGATCGCGGGTTTATAGGGCATGAATGGAGACTTTTACGCGTCGCCGCCTGCTTCGTCCTTCGGCTTGAAGTCAAGCGAGGCGCTGTTCATGCAATAACGCAGGCCGTTGACGCCCGGACCATCGGGGAAAACGTGGCCCAGATGGCTTTCGCACTTGGCGCAGCGGACTTCGGTCCGCACCATGCCGTGACTGGAATCCCGGATTTCATCGACCGCGTCATCCTCGACCGGGGCGGTGAAGCTGGGCCAGCCCGAGCCGCTGTCATATTTTTCCTCGGCATCGAACAGTTCGGCACCGCAACCGGCACAATAATAGACGCCATCCGCCTTGTTGCTGTTATATTTGCCGGTAAATGCCCGTTCGGTCCCCGCTTCGCGCAGGATATGATATTGGTCGGGGGAGAGCTTGTCGCGCCACTCCGCGTCGGTCAGATGCAGCTTTTCCATGGGCGCAATATGCGCATGATAGCGGATGGGATCAAGACGGGGTGATGCGGGTGAGGCGCATTGCCAATGCTGCGGCACCGGGCGCGCGGGCGAGCGCGCGCAGCAGTGTCGGATGGCTGCCAAGCGACCGGACGGCAGCAGCGGTGGCAAGCGGCAGGACGGCCCGGCGGGCAAAATCGCGTTGATAGACTATCGCGCCTTCGCGGCCCTCAGCCTGCCAGCGCTGGACCGCTCGCTGCGCACTGGCGAATGCGATGCCGGTCCCCTCCCCCGCGAGCGACGGGATGACCGCGGCCTGATCACCGAGGCGGTAGAGTCCGGGCCAGCTATTGCGGGCACGCCAGCCATAGGGAACATGGCCGATGGCATCGATCCGGGGATCGGCGGGCAGGCTTGCCAACCGCGCAGCCAGCGCCGGGGACTGGTCCGCAAGCTGGTGAAAGAGAGCGACGGGGCGTCCCTCCGCGGCGGCAAGGCGGCTCTTGCGGACGGCCATGCAGATATTGGCGCGGCCATCCTCCTGAAGCAGCAGGCCGACATAGCCCCCGTCCACCATGTGCAGTTCGATTCGGTCGCCGATCAGATCATGCAGGCTGGGGTGGGAATCGAGCTTCAGGCGCAAGCCCAGTTCGGGATCGTCGCCACCATGCGGGCGACCTACTCCGCGCAGGTCATGCTTGCCGGTGGCGAGGAACAGGCTGTCCCAGGGGATTGCCGCGCCATCGTCGAGCGTCAGGTCGGTCGGCGACAACAGGGTGGCGCGGCTGATGAGGAGCTGTGCGCCTGCGCTTTGCGCGGTTGTACGAAGCAAGCTGTCGAGGCGGTGGCGGGACAGGCCGATGCCCGGCGCGGGCAAGGCCAGCCGTTCTTCCCGCTCACCCGCGAACAGCGCGATCTGCGTGATGCGATGTCCGCCCAGTTGGTCGGTCGTGAGGCCAAGCTCTGCGAGTTGCGCAATCGTTGCCCAACTGAGGAAGCCGCCGCACAGCGCATCTCCGGGGATGACCTGCTGGTCGATAAGGCGCGGCACCGTGCCTGCCAGCGCAAGGCGGATGGCAGCGGCAGACCCGGCCGGGCCGGCGCCCACGATTATCGGCGACGGGTGACGCATAGCCGGAAAGGGAAGGCCCGTTCGACCTTCGCCACATTTGCGAGGCTTGTGGCTTCAAGCATCACCTGCCAGTCGGCGGGAACGAAGCTGCGTGCGATCGAAAGTTTCCCATCCTCGCGCACGATCCGGTGGACGCCCAGCAGCCGGGCGAGCAGCGGATAGCCATGATAGGCAAAGGCATGGCGGTGGAGGTCATTGATGAACCAGCCGAGACGGGCATGATCCTCCATGAAGCGCAGGAAGGCACGGCGCTGGTCGTCGCTCATATGATGGGTGACGAGGCTGGAGAGGATGATGTCCCACGGTTCGTCGGTCAGGTCGGCATAGTCGCCCGTGCGATAAGTGATGGACAGTGCGGGATCGCTATGGGCGCGAGCGATATCCTCGCTGCGGGGATTGAGGTCGATGCCGACCAGCGTACAGGCGATGCCGCGCCGCTTGGCCCAGCGGGCGATCGCTCGCAACATGCCGCCGTCGCCATAACCGACATCGAGCAGGCGGAATGGAGCGCTGGCCGTGCGATTCAGAAAGGCCAGCGTTGGCCGCGCGGCCAGCGTTACCCGGTTGACCCGGTCGAGGTCGGCCAGCACGCGGGCATAGATGTCGGCGGGCAGATCCGCCGCGTCCATCTGTTCCTGCGCCAGCGCGCGGATCATGGGGTAATGCGCTCGAAGGTCAGGCCTTCCGCCGCCAGGCCGGGGCCGAAGGCGAGCGCGATCCCCTGCCCCCTCTCTTCCCCTGCCAGGATGCGGGCCAGCACGAACAGCAAGGTGGCCGAGGACATATTACCAAAAGCGCGCAGGACGGCGCGGCTGTGATCGAGCGCGTCCGCTGGCAAATCCAGCCCGCGGGCGACAGCATCGAGGATGGAGCGGCCCCCTGCGTGAACGGCCCACAGGTCGACATCGCGGGAGGGGATCGGGAGCATGGCCGGGTCGGCCAGCGCAGCGGCGAGAACGCCCGGCACCTCGCCCGACAGGTGCATGGCGAAACCATGGTCGCCCAGATCCCAGCGGATCAGGTTTGCGCTGTCCGGCAGAGTCGTGGAAAAGGGCTGGTGCAGAGCGATGCCGCCCGGTTCGCCCGTGACCAACGCTGCCGCCGCGCCGTCGCCAAACTGGAGCATGGCGAGCAGCGGCTCGATATGCGGCTTCTCCTGTAGATGAAGAGAGCTGAGTTCGACGCAGACCACCAGCACTCGCGCATCAGGCTGCGATCGCACGATATGCCGGGCCGATCGCAAGGCGACGACGGCGGCGTAACAGCCCATATAGCCGATAAGCAGCCGTTCTACCGATGGAGACAATCCCAGCAGCGCGGCGATCCGCTGGTCCGTTCCCGGTGCGGTGAATCCGGTGCAACTGGCAACGACCAGATGGGTAATGCCGTCGATTGGTACCTGCTGGTAGAGGGCTTCGATCGCCCGCATGGCAAGAGCCGGGGCAGCGTCGCCATAAATACCCATGCGACGGGCGGTGGAAGGCCATGCGTCACCATAGAAACCGCCTTTTTCGTGCAACGCCTGCCCTGTCGCGTCCAGCACTGACCAGCGATGATCTATGCCGCTGCGCTGGGCCATCCGCGTGAACAGGGTGCGTTCGCGGTCGTCGCTGATCCGTTTTTCGGCCCAACCGATGAAGGTCTGGTGGATGTCGGTATCGGGGACGGCGGTGCCGATGGCATGAATATGGGCGGTGATGGAAATGATGGGCTGCCTTTGCTTGGCGATGGTTCGGCGCCCTGTTCACCGGTCAGATCGTCTGGGATTATAAAACGCTCCGGATGCTAACTGTTTCCTTCGTCCCTGTCAGCGGTCATGCTTTTAACGGTCTCTGGCGCCCTGACGGGCAATGGCGAGCAGTTCATGGCGGACCAGCACGTCACCGGCGTTGCGGCTGGACCGACTGGCGCGTTCGGCGTCCGAGAGGCGCTGGATGACGCGGGCGATGCCGGGGGCATCCCAAAGGCGTACCTGACGCGCGACGGCGCCCTTTTCCTTCCAGAACACCGCCTTGCCCGCTGCGTCCATCGCGTCGTCGATCCGGCCCGAACGGTCGAATTCCGCCCGGATATTCGCCAACAGCATCGCGCGGGTCAGCAGCGGGCGCAACACCGCGCCCATATTGGCGCCGATCACCCGCAACCGCGGCATTTCGTGATTCATGGCCTTCAGGTCGCCGCCCAGCACGGCATTGACCAGCGGCGAGACATCATCGTCGAAATTTTCCGCGGACAGGGCATCCAGAGCCTCCGCTGTCGCTTCGACCGGCCGTTCGGGCGCGGCGTCCAGATAGAGGATCAGCTTTTCGACCTCGCCGGTCATCAGCGCCCGGTCGCCACCGGTCAGTGCGCTGATCCGTCGGGCGAGATCAGTCGGCAGCCGCAGGCCGCCTTCGCGGGCGATGGCGACGGCGATCTGGTCAGCCTCCCGCGCGTCGGGCTGATAGGAGATGAAGGCCATAGCGGCGGCGTGGTCGTTGGCGAGCTTCACAAGTTTCGACGTCGCCTTGAGCGCGCCACAGATCGCGACAACCGGATTCCCTGCCGCCGTCGATTCTAGCAGCGCCGTGATTGCGGGCAGTGATTCGTCACCGATGCCGTTCAGGCGCACCCAGCGTTTATCGCCGAACATGGAGAAGGAGGCGGCCTCATCCGCCAGGCGGGCGGGATCTTCGCGCAGAGCGGAAGGGTCGAGATCGACCCGCTCCGCCCCTGCCCCCATCGCCCGCTCCAGTCGTTTGGCAAGCGCGGCGCTGCCCGATTCATCAGGACCGTAGAGCAGGAAGAAGCGAATATCGGCTGGCGGGGCATCCAGCGCTTTTTCGATATGGCCCTTATTGGCCTTCATGGAGCTTTTGCGGCCTGCTCCCGCGTGGCGAACAAAGCGAGGCGCGCGACGATCTGGTCGGCGATGGTCTGTGACAGGCGTTCGAGCGCGGTGTCCTCTGCCGCGATTGTCGCATATTCGCTGGAGGTGACGTCGATGCCTGCGTCGGACCCGGCGGTGTCGTCCAATATCTGTGCGCCGGTGGCTTCATCCACCAATTGGTAGCGGGCGCGCAGGGTGCGGCGTTCGCGGGTGATGGCGGCGTCGGAGCGCAGACCGAAGCCTGAAATCTGGTCGTCCAGCTTTACCACCAGCTTGTAGCGGGGACCATTGCCGCTCATCACGGAGAGGCGGTCGTTAAGGGCGTTACGGACGAGCCAGCCGCCCTTCCCCTCGATCGGCTGCACGTCGACATTGCCGAGAGTCTGCGCGACAGCACCATGACCGCCGCCGCCATAAACGGGCCGCAGGCCGCAGGCGGAAAGCAGGGCCGTGACGGCCAGAAGGGCAAGAAGAGAGCGGTTCATGGGTATCATCCTAGCCGTTCGTCCCGAGCGAAGTCGAGGGATGTTGCGCCAACACCCCTCAACGGCCTTCAGATCACCAGATTCACCAGGCGATCCGGCACGACGATGATCTTCTTCGGCGTCGCGCCGTCCAGCGAGCGGGCGACATTGGGCGCGGCCAGAGCGAGCCGCTCCAGTTCGTCCCTGGCTGTTCCCTTGGGCACGGTGATCGTATCGCGCAGCTTGCCCATGACCTGACAGGCAATCGTCACTTCATCATCGACCAGTAGCGCGGGATCGACGGGCGGCCAGGCTGCGTCGGCGATCAGGCCGGTTTCATCCATATCTGCCCATGCCTCTTCGGCCAGATGGGGGGTCATTGGCGCGACCAGCAGCGCGAGTGCACGGATGGCGGCGTTGCGGCTGGCCGATGGCGGGGCCTTTTCCACGGCGTTGGTAAGCTCGTAGATCTTTGCCACCGCCTTGTTGAACGACAGTGCTTCGATATCCCTGGCGATGCCGTCGATCGTCTGGTGCAGCTTGCGGTCCAGCCCCTTGTCGTCCCCCTCTACGCCTGCCTCGATCTGGCCGAACAGCCTCCAGAGGCGATTGACGAAGCGCCACGATCCCTCAATCCCGCTTTCGGTCCAGGGCAGGTCACGCTCGGGCGGGCTGTCGGACAGCATGAACCAGCGCACCGCGTCCGCGCCATATTGGGCGATGATGTCATCGGGATCGACGACATTCTTCTTGGACTTGGACATTTTGATAACGCGGCCAACCTCGACCGGCGCGTTATCGGCGACCAGCGTTGCGCCATCGGATGCGCGGTTGATCTCGCCCGGCGCGAAATAGAGCGGGGGAAGCCCCTCGCCCTGTTCGCGGCTGTATGTCTCATGCGTCACCATGCCCTGCGTAAACAGGCCGGTGAACGGTTCGGCAAAACCCAATTGCCCCATATGCTGGAGCGCGCGGGTCCAGAAACGCGCATAGAGCAGGTGCAGGATCGCATGTTCGACGCCACCGATATATTGACCGACGGGCAGCCATTTTTCGACCGTTTCACGGTCGAACGGCCTGTCCTTGGGCTGGCTGGCGAAGCGGATGAAATACCAGCTTGAGTCCGCGAAGGTGTCAAGCGTGTCGGTTTCCCGCACTGCGGGCTTGCCGCAGGTCGGGCAGTCGACATGCTTCCAGGTCGGATGCCGATCGAGCGGGTTGCCGGGAATGTCGAAGCTGACATCCTCGGGCAGTATGACGGGCAGTTGCTCCTTGGGCACGCCCACGGGGCCGCATGTCTCGCAATGGATGACCGGAATCGGCGTGCCCCAATAACGCTGGCGCGACACGCCCCAATCGCGCAGGCGCCAGACGGTGGTGCCGGTGCCCCAGCCTTCCGCTTCGGCGCGCTTGATCACTTCGGTCTTGGCGGCCTCTACGCCCAAGCCGTTGAGGAAGCGCGAGTTCACCAGCTTGCCGCTGCCGCTATAGGCCTCGTCGTGGATCGGTGATGCTTCACCCTCGGCAGCGACGACACGCTCGACCGACAGCATATATTTACGCGCGAAGTCGAGGTCGCGCTGGTCGTGCGCGGGCACGCCCATGACGGCGCCGGTGCCATAGTCCATCAGCACGAAATTGGCGACGAACAGCGGCAGCTTCCAGTCGGGATCGAAGGGATGGACAACCGACAGGCCGGTGTCATAGCCCTTCTTGTCCTGCGTCTCCACCTCTGCCGCGGCGGTGCCGGTCTGGCGGCATTCGTCGGCAAAGGCGGCGAGTTGCGGGTTGTTGGCGGCCAGCGCCAGCGCGATTGGGTGATCGGCTGCTATGGCGGCAAAGCTGGCGCCGAAGATGGTGTCGGGACGGGTTGAGAAGACCTCCAGCCGCGAAATATCGCCCACGGCCTGATCCAGCGCGAAGCTGAATTGCAGACCGACCGACTTGCCGATCCAGTTTTCCTGCATCAGCTTCACCTTGTCCGGCCACTGGTCGAGCGTGTTCAAGCCCTCGACCAGATCATCGGCAAACTGGGTGATCTTCAGGAACCACTGGCTAAGCTTGCGCTTCTCAACCGGTGCGCCCGAACGCCAGCCCTTGCCGTCGATCACCTGTTCGTTGGCCAGCACGGTCATGTCGACCGGATCCCAGTTGACCGCGCTTTCCTTGCGATAGACGAGGCCCGCGTCCAGCATGTCCAGGAACAGCGCCTGTTCATGACCATAATAATCCGGCTCACAGGTCGCCAGTTCACGGCTCCAGTCGAGCGCGAACCCCAGCTTCTTCAACTGCGCGCGCATGGAGGCGATGTTGGCGCGGGTCCAGTCGCCCGGATGCACCTTCTTTTCCATCGCTGCATTTTCAGCCGGCATGCCAAAGGCGTCCCAACCCATCGGATGCAGCACTTCATGGCCCGTCATCCGGCGGAAACGCGCCAGCACGTCACCCATGGAATAGTTACGGACATGGCCGATATGGATGCGCCCGGAAGGATAGGGGAACATCTCCAGCACATAGGATCGCGGCTTTTCCGATGTGTCGGATGCGCGGAAACTCTGCTGCTCGTCCCAGACGGCCTGCCAGCGGGCATCGGCCTCAAGCGGGTTGAAGCGCCTTTGCATATCTACTCCATGTGATGGCCCGGCGCGGCCCGATCAGGCAGGCACGCCCAAGGGCAAACTTACCCTGCGATCGCCATCCGGCGCAGGTCGCGGGCCTTGGTGAGGATGATCTCCTCCAGCTTCTGCACGGTGGCGGCCTGAACCGGGGCATCGACCCACTGGCCGTTCTGGTTGACCTGGCGGCTGCCTGCGACGCGCAGTGCGTCGGCGCGCAGATCCTGGTCCAGTACCGATACGGTCAGCTTCATCCGCTCGTTCGGGCTGTTGGGGTTGGCGTACCAGTCGGTGACGATTACGCCGCCGTTGGAATCGGTCTGCACCAGCGGCATGAAGGAGATGGTGTCGAGGGCCGCGCGCCACAGATAGGCGTTGACGCCGATGGTCGTCACCTTGGATGCGGCGATGTCCGCCTTTGGCCGGTCCTTCGACCCGCCACCGCAGGCGGCGAGCGGCAACAGCGCGGTAGCCAGCAGGGCGGCGGTAAAGGGAGCGGGAAGGCGGCGATGCATGACGCAAATCCTGTGAAAACGGGAGTAAGAGCATGGCATCTATAGTGGGCGCGCGCCAATGGGCAAGGGGCTGGGCACGGATCGCCATGATTGACGTCGTTTCGATCTGTGTGGAGAATGCAACAGTTGTCAGACAAAACGCCTGACCGCCCCTAGCCAGTAGAGGGCTTAGCGGTGTAAAGCGTTTGTCAGAACAGAATCTTTGGGGATTAGAGTCGCAGGACATGGGCGTGAAACGGGGACATCTGGCATTGGCGGGCGCGGCGGTTGCTGTCGCCGGCTTTGTGCTGTCTCCCGCGATCGGCGCAGCCGGCGATTTTGAGCGCCTGCGGAGCGAAGCGCCCGTCTCGCTTGGTGCGCTGGGCAGTATCTCTTCCTTCACGCCGACGACCAAAGATCCGCGTCTCGCGGCTGCTTATGCGAAGATCGCCCTGTCGGCGAGCCGCAAGAGCTTTCGCTTCACCCCCACCAGCGGTTCGATGAGCGGACAGCGGTCGGTGACGGTGATGGTCCGCGCGGATAATGACGGTGTCCTCGTGTCGCGCACTCTCCCGGTCATCAGCATCACGCCAGTCGCCTTCAGCCTCAACAGCTCGCGCAATTGGCACAAGTTCGCCCTGCCTGAGTCGGTTGGCCGCAAGGAACTGGACCCGGTCGCGGTTGAACCGATCGCGGCAATCAAGAATTTCTCGCTGGATCAGGGCAAGAAGGATCGTTTCTCGACCAAGGTGGTGATGGAAACCCGTCGCGATGCGACACCGGGTCTGCGCACGCCGTCGACCGAGAGCGATTATACGCTGGACCTCGCCAGTTCCTACTCACTGACACGGAACCTGAACGTCACGGCGGGTGTGCGCTATACTGGCCCGACCGTTGGACGGCTGACGCCAATGACCGATGAGCGGCAGGACAGTCAGGCGCTATATCTGGGCACCGTCTTCAAATTCTGAGCAGAACGGCGGTTCTGACGGGTGATCAGGTGGTAAGACCGTCGATCGCCGCCCACCCGCTTGCTCCCAATATTTTCAACTGCCGCTGATGACAGGACCGGACGCCGCCTAGTGCGATGACCGGTAAGATCGATTGCCGTGCCAGCGACGCGAATCCAGCCCGTCCGAGTGCGGTTGCACCGGGATGGGACCGGGTTGGGAAAAGCGGCGAGAGGAAAAGCAGGTTTGCGTCGCTTCGTTCGGCCGCTTTGATCTCTGTGACATCATGAGCCGCTTGGCTGTGAATCAGGGGACGACAAACTGTGCGGTTGTTGGGGCCATGCCATCCATCGGCTTTCCACGCGGCAGCCGTGCGCGCGGTGCCGGCCAATACTATCATCAGGCGGCGGCGGTGAGCGATGCCGGCGATCTGGGCAAAGAGAGCGCGGCGTTGCGTAGCGGGCGTTCGGTAATGACGAAAGACAATACCCGCCCGCCCGCGTGGCAGGCGAGCGACCGTCGCAAGCAATGTGGCGTCAGCGATGCGCTCGTCCGTCATCAGCCACACGCTGGGCAGGTTTTTGCGGTGGCGGCCGGTCATCCCCCTGTCCTATAGCAGCCGCCATGACGAACGACAGCAGCATGATGGACAGTATGAACGACGAAGCGATGGCACGGCTGGATGCAGTGATAGATGGGATCGACCGCACGGCGCGGTTGACCGGGCGCACTGGCGACGACGTTCGACTGATCGCGGTATCGAAGATGCAGGCAGCCGATGCAATTATGCCGCTCATCAAGGCCGGGCAACGTGTGTTCGGGGAGAATCGCGTGCAGGAAGCGCAGGGAAAATGGCCTGCACTGCGTGCGGCGCATCCGGGTATCGAGCTGCATCTGGTGGGACAGCTTCAGTCGAACAAGGCGGCTGAGGCCGTGGCGTTGTTCGATGTCATTCATTCGCTCGATCGCCCCTCGCTGCTCATTGCGCTGGCGAAAGCGATGGATTCTGTGGGCAGGCGTCTGCCCTGTTACATCCAGGTCAATATTGGTGCGGAGGAGCAGAAGGGCGGCTGTGCGATCGCCGATATGTCCGCACTGCTGCGTCAGGCGCGCGACGCCGACATACCAGTCGTGGGCCTGATGTGCGTGCCGCCTGCCGATGTCGAACCGGCCCCCTATTTTGCGCTGCTGGCGAAGATGGCGCGCGAGGAAGGACTGCCGCGTCTGTCGATGGGCATGTCGGGCGATTATGAAACGGCGATCATGCTGGGCGCGACCGATGTGCGCGTGGGCACGGCGTTGTTTGGCGCGCGTGCTGTGTTGGATGGGTGAACATCCTATTCACGCTTAGTGTGACATCGAGGCGGGCAGTGAGCAGGCGTCTATCTCGACACTCCATGCACCGCCTGCATCGAGGCAACGGTCGGAGGCAACATGTTCACGCCCCCACCAGCCACCAATACCGCCCAACAAAAGAGCAATTGTTGCAACGGCGGCGATCCGAAACTTCATACTGCTATTCTGCCTAACCGCCTGCTCTGGATCAATGTCAGTTGTAAATCGGTCGTGGTGTCCCCTCCCCGTGATGGACAGGGAACACCATGCAGGATCAGAAACTACCGCGCAGGGTGACGCCATAGGTGCGCGGTTCGGCGAGGTAGGCCGAGATCAACTGATTCGCCATCGGCGCGCCCTGGGCGAACTGGCCGGTGGTCGACGTCGCCGGGCTGCTCGACTGGAGCGGGCTGGAGAAGGCGACCTGAGTATAATCCTGGTTGAAGATATTCTGGCCCCAGAATTCCACCGCCCAGCGCTGGTCCTTGCCCCGGATGCCGACGCGGGCATTGACCACGGCAAAACCGTCCTGCCGCTTTTCGGGGAACAGGTCGGACCCGGTATTATAATCGCTGGTCAGACGGCCATCGACATAGAAGAGCGCCGACAGGCCTGACGAACCCAGTTCGGGTGTGAAGGACAGGCTGGCGGTCGTGACCAGTTGGGGCGCATTGGAGTTGATCGAGCCGGGGAGCAGGAACAGCGCCGGGTCGAGCGGCACGGCCCCGTCGCCGCTGCCGACCAGCCGGTTGGCGAACTTGGCCCGGGCATAAGTGAGGCCGCCGGTCACACGGAAGTTGCGGACCGGTGTGGCGCTTGCTTCCAGCTCCACGCCCTGGGTGATGAGGCCGGGGCCGACATCACCGCTGGCGCAGGTGCGGGTGGCGGTCAGCGCGCTGTCGCAGCCATTGATGTTCTGGACGATGAAGCTGGTGCCGTTGAAGGTATTGAGCTGGAAGTCGCTGAATTCCTGACGGAAGGCGGCGATGTTCACACCCCATTTGGGCTGGCTGTATTTGAAGCCCAATTCGAACGCATCCACCTGTTCTGCGGCGAAGCGCAGCGAGGTTACGTCGGCGTTGGTGCGCGGCGAGAATACGGCAGGAATCGCATTCAGCCCGGTCGATCCCAGTTGGAAGCGATCGAGATTATAGCCCCCCGCCTTATAGCCGCGCGAATAGCTGCCATAGAGGAGTACAGCGTTTGTTGGTTTCCACGACAGCACACCAGTACCGGAAAATTCGCCATCGCTGATGCGATCGTTGAGGTCCAGCGCGTTGAGAGTGGTGCTGGCATTACCCAGGCAGCCGAGCGTCAGGATACCGCCGGCGAGCGCCTGTGCCGAACCCAGCGCGGGGTTGGTCGCGATCGAGCGCAGGGCGCCCGACTGAAGCGCGGCGCAGGTGGCATTGTTGTTGTTGAGATCAGCCGAGAATTTCTTGCGTTCACGCGTGTAGCGCAGGCCCAGCGTGACATCGAGCCGGTCGGTCAGGTGAATGATATTATGGGTGAACAACGCCCAGTTACGGCTGTCCTGATAGTAGCGGCTGTCGGTGTCACCCGTGCCACCCGGAATAGCGGCCAGCGCCCGCAGGCCGTTGCCAAGGCCGGTCGAGATCGCGCCCGCCTGGCCCGCAGCGACCGCTGGGGAAAGGCCCGCATTGATGAACGCCTGCGTCAGCCCCGCATTAAGCTGGCCTTGGGTGCCGGTGATAAGCGCGCCGGTGGCCGCGCCATTGGCGCAGGCCGCAAGCTGTGGCTGGGTGAAGTTGCTGGTTGCGCCAGCCCCCGCCATCAGGCGGCACGCCGCGAAGCGGCCATAATCGGCGCCGAAGCGGATATTGTCGCGCAGCGTCAGCTTTTCATTGGCGAAATAGCCACCGACCAGCCAGTCCAGTCTGTCGGAGAAGGCCGTTCCCTGAAGCCGCAATTCCTGGGTGAAGGTCTTGAACTGACGAAAAGTGCCCGGATCGCGGTAGAGCAGGTCGGCGCGATTATAGTCATAATCGCCGTAATCCTGGCTCTTATAGTCGCGATAGGCGGTGATGCTGGTGAGCTTCGCGCCGCCGAAATCATAGTTGAGTTCGCCCGAAACG
This sequence comes from Sphingobium aromaticiconvertens, assembly GCF_037154075.1. NCBI lineage: Bacteria > Pseudomonadati > Pseudomonadota > Alphaproteobacteria > Sphingomonadales > Sphingobiaceae > Sphingobium > Sphingobium aromaticiconvertens. The sequence continues at coordinate 434,956 of NZ_JBANRJ010000001.1, read as the reverse complement.
CCCCAATCCTTCAGCTTCGACACATAATCGCGGCCGGGCGTGATCGACAGGTTGCGGTCATAGGGATCGGCCGGAACCGGGCCGCCCTGCGCCTGTAGTATCGTAAGGATACGGTTGAAGGGCGCGGTGGTATAGCCGCCGCCCGCGACGGGCCGCCGTTCGCGCGTTTCGATATAGGCCGCGCCGCAGCAGCTTTCGTCGCGGTTGGTATAGTCACCGATCAGGCGGAAGGAGAGCGCGTCGCTGGGCTCGAACAGCATCTGCCCGCGCAGGAAATAGCGGTCGCGGTCATTGGTTTCGCCGGTCTTTCCGCCAGTCGCATCGACGATGCCGTAAAAGCCATCGCGCTTTGACCATACGCCGTCCAGACTCAGCGCCAGGCTGTCGCTGATCGGGCCGGTGATGCGGCCCGACAGCCGCCAATAATCGTAATTTCCATATGTAATCTCGGCCTTGCCGGCCAGTTTGAACTCGGGCGCCTTGCTGACGATATTGAGCAGGCCTGCCGAGGCGTTTCGGCCGAACAAGGTGCCCTGCGGCCCGCGCAGGACTTCCACCCGCTCGATTTCGCCAAGGTCGCTGAGGCCCGCGCCGGTGCGCGAGCGATAGACGCCGTCGATGAACACCGCGACCGAACTTTCAAGGCCGGGATTATCGCCGACCGTGCCGATGCCGCGGATGCGGGCCGAGGCATTGGCCTCCGTGCCGGTCGAAGAAACGAGGAGTGAGGGCGCGACCTGATTGAGGGAGCGGATGTCGTTGCCGCCGCTATCCTGGAGCGACTGGGCGGTGATGGCGGACACGGCGATTGGTACGTCCGACAGCGGGCTGGCGCGACGGGTGGCGGTGACGATGATCACATTGGTATCATCGAGGGTTCCGCTCGCCTGGTCAGGCGTGGCGACGCCATCCTGTGTAGAAGCAGGGGCCTGAGCATAAGTGGGGGCGTTAATAGCGAATGCGGCGGCGCCGACCGAGATCAGCCAAAGAGTCTTCTTGGTCATGAGTTGCGGTTCCCTCTCCTCCCGTGCAGCTTTTGCCGCATCGGATTTTTTTGCCACACCCTTATGCGTCTCGTGCAAGCGCATGGCAAGAGTCGCCAGCTTTTCCGCGCCTTTTGACGATATGGGCTGTGGCTTGAACATCACTCTACGCCTATAACGGCGACATTAAGATGACGTTTCCGTAGCGTTCTTTACGTTAGCGGAAAGTGCAACAATCGATCGGCCACCGGCACCAATGCATGGGCTCCTGCCCCGACTGCACGACGAATTTCTCCGTGGCCCGCATCCAGGCCCCCGGTCAGGGCACCGAGTGCAGGCAGAATCAGCTTCGAGTCGGATCGTATGAAGCAGCGCCGCGATATGGGGCGACCACGCAGGGATAGACGCAGTTTGGGATGGAAATGACCGGATATTTCCGGTCGTGGATCGGCCGGGTCAGCCTGATGCCGTAAGATGATCCCGTCGATATGCACCTCTTCCAGCAGTCGTCCGCCCAGCGGATCGCTGATCGTCGCATCATGATTGCCGGTGATCCAGACCCAGTCGAGCCTTGCGGTCAACGCCTCCAGCCGGGCGCGGGCATGGGAGGACAGGCGTGCGACGCCATCGGCATCGTGAAAGGAATCGCCCAGTGACCAGACCGCGCGTGCGCCGGTACGCGCCACCAGCCCCTCGATCATATCGAGCGTGGCCTCACTGTCATGGGGCGGCAGGAACTGACCGGAACGGGCGAACCAGCTTGCCTTTTCGAAATGCAGGTCGGCGATGAGCAGCGCGCCCTGCGCTGGCCAGAACAGCGCGGCTTCGGGCAAGGCAAGGAAGCTGTGGCCTGCGAACGAAAGGGGAACCATGACGTGGCTATGCGCCTCTATGCGCCTGCTTTCAAGTCGGGCACTGGCGGAACCTGTCGCCGCGCTCTAGCTTCCTCTGCATCAGGAGCGACCGGGCACAGGTCGCCGAACATTGCAGGAGACTCACCATGGCCGCCGACACCAGCGGAATGAATGAAGCCGATCTTACGGGCACCTCGCTCGAATCGACCCCCAGCAACAACCGCCGCCGGCCCAAGCCGGCGATCATGGAGATTGACGGTCGCAAACTCAGCCCCGCGACGTTAATGATGGGACATGGTTATGATCCCAGCCTGTCGGAAGGATCGCTGAAGCCGCCCATCTTCCTCACCTCCACCTTTGCCTTTGAAAGCGCGGCAGCGGGAAAGCGGCATTTTGAAGGGGTGACGGGCATCCGTCCCGGCGGGTCCGAAGGACTGGTTTATTCCCGTTTCAACGGTCCCAATCAGGAAATTGCCGAGGATCGCTTGTCGGTGTGGGAAGAGGCGGAGGATGCGCTGCTCTTTTCGAGCGGCATGTCGGCGATCGCGACGACTCTGCTGGCGATGGTGCAGCCGGGCGACGTGATCGTCCATTCCGCGCCGCTCTATGCCGCGAGCGAAGCGCTGATCGGGCGCATATTGGGCAAGTTCGGGGTGCAGTGGCTGGACTTCCCCGCTGGCGCGACCGAGGATGAGATTGGTGCGCTGATCGAAAAGGCGAAGGGTCTGGGTCGCGTTGCACTCATCTATCTGGAAAGTCCCGCCAACCCGACCAATGTGCTGGTGGATATCGAGGCGGTTGTGGCGCGGCGTAACGCCTTGTTTGCAGGTGAGGACCATGTGCCGCCGGTCGCCATCGACAATACCTTTCTGGGACCGTTGTGGTTGAAGCCCTTGAATCACGGCGCGGATCTGGTGATCTATTCGCTCACCAAATATGCGGGCGGGCATAGCGATCTGGTGGCCGGTGGGGTGTTGGGCACGAACGCGCTCATCAACACCATCCGGATGATGCGTAACACGATCGGCACGATCCTCGACCCGCATTCCGCCTGGATGCTGCTGCGCAGTCTGGAGACGCTGGAATTGCGGATGAGCCGAGCGGGCGAGAATGCGGCCAAGGTCTGCACCTGGTTGCGGGATCAACCGCAGGTGGAGAAGATCGTCTATCTGGGCTTTCCGGAAAATGCGCGGCAACAGGATATTTATGACCGGCATTGTACGGGCGCGGGGTCGACCTTCTCGCTCTACCTCAAGGGCGGCGAGGCGGAGAGTTTCGCCTTTCTCGACGCGCTCAAGATCGCGAAGCTCGCCGTCAGCCTGGGCGGGACCGAGACGCTGGCCAGCCATCCTGCCGCCATGACGCACCTTTCGGTCCCCGCAGAACGTAAGGCGGCGCTGGGCATTGGCGACAATATGGTTCGCATTTCGATCGGCTGCGAAGATGCCGACGACCTGATCGCCGATTTTACGCAAGCGTTGCGGGCGATGGCGGGGTGATGGGGGCAACGATGGGCCGCAAGCCGGTTATTCTGGTGGTGCAGCCTCTGCTGGCCGGGTTGTTGCCTCTGTTGCGCGATCACTATGATGCGATCGCCTGGTGGGAAGAGGGCAGCGCGACCCGGCTGGACGAGGTCGAGGCCTTGGTTGCAGCGGGCGAGTTTCGGCTGGAACCCGCCTGGCTGGAAACGATGCCGCGCCTGAAGCTGATTGCCTGTTTCACGGTTGGCTATGACGGTGTTGACGTCGGTTGGGCGCGTTCGCACGGGATTGCAGTGGCGCATGCGCAGGACGCCAATGGCGAGGATGTCGCGGACCTCGCCATTGGCCTGATCATCGCCCATCGTCGCGGCATCGTGGAGGGCGACCATATGGTCCGGTCGGGCGGCTGGCAGCCGGGGCCGAAGCGGATGACCCGATCGCTGGGTGGTGCGCGGCTCGGCATTGTCGGGTTGGGTGGCATCGGCATGGGGATCGCGCGTCGGGCTGAAGCGATGCGGATGCAGGTCGGCTGGTGGGGGCCGCGTCCCAAGCCGGACGCCCCATGGCCGCGCGCGGAAAGCCTGATCGAACTGGCACGGGAAAGCGATATATTGGTGGCCGCGCCCCGTGCCTTTGCGGGCAATGTCGGGATAATCGATGCGCGGGTGATGGCGGCGCTTGGCCCCGATGGTCTGCTCGTCAATGTCTCACGCGGGCAGGTGGTGGACGAGGATGCGTTGATCGCGGCGTTGCGAAGCGGCGCGCTGGGCGGCGCGGCGCTCGATGTGTTTTGGGAGGAGCCGACCACCCCTGCGCGCTGGGTGGATGTGCCGCAAACTGTGCTTGCCCCACATGGCGGCGGCGCGACCGATGCGGCGGTAGCGCGGATGACGCAGATGCTGTTTGCCAACCTGTCCGCGCATTTTGCCGGAGAGCCGCTGCCGACGCCTGTTCGGGATGCAGGCTGATGGCGAAACGCTAATCCCAGTCAACCCGCGCCCAGCCGCGCTCAATTGCGAGCTTTGCGAGCGGCTGGTGCGGATTGGCGGCGAAGGCCTCGTCGGCGAATTCCAGCATCGGGGCGTCCGACACATGGTCGGAATAGGCCCGGATATGCGCCATTGAGCGGTCGATCGCCTGCGCGGCCATCCACGCCTTGATCATCCGGAGCTTGCCCATGTCATAGCAATTTTCGCCTGCGATCCTGGCGCGGACATAGGGCAGATCCTGATTTATATGATCGGTGGCGATGACCGCATCGAAACCCAGCCGCTGCGCGATGGACGTCACATAGAGGCGGTAGGAAGCGGTCGCGAGCACCAGCGTATAGCCATCGGCCCGATCTCGCGCGATCTGCTCGACCGCGCCTTTGCGAAGATTGCCACCGATCACCTTGTCAGCAAAGCTTTCGATATGGGGCATCAGTTTAGCGCGTTCGACCTGACGGCCGATCATCAGCGCTTGATTCACTTCCTTGAGCGTCTGGCGGGGGATCAGCCGGAGCACATAAGCGAGCATGACCAGCGGCACGAGCGGCAGCAGGACAAGCCGCCAGGGCGCCAGGTGCAGCGCCACATGAATCAAAAAGCCGGTATAAGTGCCGGTAAAGGTCACCGTGCGATCCATGTCGTAGATCGCCAGCTTGTGGGTCTTCATGCCGTTCCCGAAACTTTTCCTGCCGCTCACACGTTCTGGATTGCGGATGGGCCGTTTCGGCTTGCCGTGCAACCGATATTGGACCAGTAATCCCATCGCATGATGAAAGCCGCCGACCTTGCCCAAGAGACGCGCGACGGCGGGTCGCTCGTCCGCCTGTCGGGCAATGTGACCGTCGCCTGCCTGGGCGACTTGCCTGATCGGCTGGATGCTATTGAGGGACCGGTCGAGGCGATCGACATCAGTGATGTACCCCATGTCGATACGATCGGTGCCTGGACGATTCACCGCACCGCGCGGCGACTCGATTGTCCGATCACGGGCGCAACCGGCGAAACCGAGCGATTGATAGGCGAGATCGGTAAGGTCGATGAGCCGGTCTCCATCCGCCCCGACACGACCCCGCCATTCCAGCGCGTTTTGGGTCAGATCGGCGAGGCGGTAATTGCTTCCGGCACAACATTGGTCGGGCTGCTGGGTTTTTTCGGATCGACACTGGTTTCTAGTTGGACGCTGATCCGCCATCCCAGCAAATTTCGTATCAACGCTGTCATTCAGCGGTTCGAAGTGGTCGGCGTTTCGGCGCTGGGCATCATCGGGTTGATGAGTTTCCTGATCGGCATCGTCATCGCCCAGCAGGGTTCGGTGCAGTTGCGTCAGTTCGGTATGGAGATGCTGACAATCAACCTGGTCGGCCGCCTGACCTTTCGCGAACTGGGCGTGTTGATGACCGCGATCATGGTCGCGGGCCGGTCAGGCTCCGCCTTTGCCGCGCAGCTGGGCACGATGAAGCTGACCGAAGAGATTGACGCGATGCGGACGATCGGGGTGTCACCGATGGAGGCGCTGGTACTGCCCCGCACGCTGGCCGTGGTCATCATGATGCCGCTGCTGGGATTCTATGCCTCGGTCCTGTCTGTCATTGGCGGCGGGTTTCTGTGCTGGGTCGCGCTGGACATTCCGCCTGTCACCTTCGTCCAGCGGTTGCGGGAGGTGGTGCCGATCACCGACCTGTGGGTGGGGCTTCTCAAGGCGCCGGTATTCGGTCTGATCATCGCCATTTCCGGCTGTTTTCAGGGGATGCAGGTCAAGGCCAATGCTGAAGAGGTCGGCCTGCGGACCACCGCTGCTGTCGTGCAGGCGATCTTCCTGGTGATCGTCATCGATGCCTTTTTCGCGGTCTTCTTCACCTGGATCGGGTGGAATTGATGTCCGAAGAAGAAGAGATGGCTGCCGAAGAGCAGCGAATCAATGAAGCGCTGGAAACGGCGGACATCGCCATTTCGGTACGTGGCCTGAAGAATGGTTTTGGTGACCAGATTGTCCATGACGGGCTGGACCTTGACGTTCGCAAGGGCGAGATATTGGGCGTGGTCGGCGGCTCTGGCACTGGCAAGTCGGTTTTGATGCGGTCGATTATCGGTTTGCAGACGCCGATGGAGGGCGAGGTTCACGTCTTTGGCGAGTCGATGATCAATCGGCTGGATGACCAGGCGCTGGCCATCCGCAAGCGTTGGGGCGTGTTGTTTCAGGGCGGCGCACTGTTCTCCACCCTGACCGTGGCCGAAAATGTCGAAGTCCCGTTGCGCGAATATTATCCCAATATCGGCCCGCAATTGCGCGATGAGATTGCGGCTTACAAGATTCGCATGACCGGCCTGCCAGCGGAGGCTGGCCCCAAATATCCGTCCGAACTGTCGGGCGGCATGAAGAAGCGCGCGGGCTTGGCGAGGGCGCTGGCGATCGACCCGGATCTCCTGTTCCTGGATGAGCCAACAGCGGGTCTCGACCCCATCGGCGCGGCCTCTTTCGACGAGCAGACGCGGCAATTGCAGCAGACGCTGGGCCTGACCATTTTCCTCATCACCCATGATCTCGATACGCTTTATTCGATCTGTGATCGGGTTGCGGTGTTGGCCGACAGGAAGGTGATCGCCGTCGGCACGATCGAGGAATTGCTGGCGATGGACCACCCCTGGATTCAGGAATATTTCAATGGCCCACGCGGTCGGGCCGCGACTGCGGCGGTAAGCAAGGCAGCCGGCAAGGCAGAGGCCCAGAAAGCTTCTGCCGATGCGGCGGACGGAAGGCGATAGGATATGGAAACACGTTCCAACCATGTGCTGGTGGGCGCCGTCGTGCTGGGATTGCTGGCGGCGGTTATGATCGCGGCCTTCTGGTTTTCGCGCATTTCCGATGGCCAGGACCGGGAGTTCGACATTTTTTTCAAGACGTCGGTCAATGGTCTCGCCAAGGGTTCGGGCGTCAACTATTCGGGCGTCCCGTCCGGCCAGGTAAAGTCGATCGAACTATGGAAGCGCGATCCGAGCTTCGTGAAGGTCCGCATCGCGGTGAAGGACGAGACACCGATATTGCAGGGCACCACTGCGACGATCGCGGGCGTAGGCTTTACCGGCGTCTCCGAAATCGTACTGGATGGCGCGGTCAAGGGTGCGCCACCGATCCAGTGTCCGGCGGAAAATCCGCTATCCGCCTGCCCCGATGGGGTGGCGGTGATCCCCACCAAACCGGGTGCTCTGGGTGAACTGTTGAACAATGCGCCGCAATTGCTTGAGCGGCTGACGACGCTGACCGAGCGACTGACCGAGTTGTTGAGCGACAAGAATCAGCAGTCGATCGCGAGCATATTGGCCAATGTCGAGCGAGTGTCCGGCGCGCTGGCCGATCGCAGTCCCGAAATTGCCGCCACCCTGGCAGAGGCGCGAATCGCTGTGCAGCGCACGGGGGTTGCCGTGGAGCAGATCGGCAAGCTGGCGGCTACGACGGATACGATGCTGAACGAGGAAGGTCGTCCGCTGATGGCGGACCTTCGCAAGACGGTACAGGCCTCCACCAAGAGTATTGAGACGCTGGACAAGACGATCGCCGAGGCGCAGCCGGGCGTGCGAACTTTCAGCCGCCAGACGATGCCGGAGGTCAACCAATTGGTCCATGATCTGCGCGAGATGTCGCGTGCCTTCCGCGGAGTTGCGGAAAAGCTGGACCAGCAGGGCGCCGGATCGCTGGTCGGGTCGCCCAAGTTGCCGGACTATAAGCCATGAGAAGGATGCACAGGATGTTCCACATGAAACAACCCGCCGGTGCGATCCTGGCGTTCACCGTTGCACTCGGGCTGACGGGCTGCGTATCCTTTGGCGCCAAGCCGCCTTCGCAGCTCCTGACGCTTAGTGCCACTCAGGCAGTGGCACCCGGAACGGTGCGCCGTGGGAATGATGTTGGCAGTCTGGTCATTGCAGATCCCGATGCGCCCAAGCTGCTTGATACGGTCCGCGTGCCGGTGCAGGTCAGCCCGACCTCCGTCGCTTATGTGACGGATGCGCAATGGACCGATACGCCGCGCCACCTGTTCCGCAAGCTCCTGTCGGAGACGATTGCGGCGGGCAGCGACCGGATCGTGCTGGAGCCGGGGCAATATGCGGCCGATCCGACCCAGCGATTGACCGGCGAATTGGTGCAGTTCGGCATTGATGCACAGACGAATAGCGCCGTCGTGACCTTCGATGCGATCATGGCGGGCGAAGGCGGGACGGCCATCGTCAAGCAGCGTTTTTCGGCGAGTGTGCCGGTGGGCAAGGTCGATGCCTTGAGCATCGGCGCACCGCTTAATGCTGCGGCGAACAAGGTGGCGGCGGATGTCGCCGCCTGGGTTGCGGCGACTCGATAAGCCTCATGGTGTGATGATGGTTCGTCGGGGGCGGGGGCGTTTATGACGCGCGCCGTCCCTTTTTATTCCAGACTCTTCATCGCCTGTTCGGTCACGTCGCGGGACAGGCCGGTGGTGGCCAGAATATGTTGCAGTTCGGCGCGCATCTTCGCAGCCCGGTCTTCGTCGAAGCGCTTCCAGCGACCGAGCGGCGGGACGAGGCGGGCAGCGGTTTGCGGGTTCAGGGCATCCAGCGCGATGATGCAGTCTGCAACGAGGCGATAGCCCTCCCCCGAGCTATGATGAAAGGCCCACTGGTTGGCCGTGAAGGCACCGTAAAGAGCGCGGACGCGGTTAGGGTTGGCGAGGGTGAAATCCTTGTGCCGTCCCAGTTCCTCGACCAGCGCGACGGTGTCGGGGTGGAAAGATAGCGCCTGGGTCTGGAACCATTTGTCCAGCACCAGCGGATCGGCGGCATAGCGATTGTAGAATATGTCGAGCGCGGCTTCCCGTTCGTCGCTGATGCCGTTTGCCAGGATTGCCAGCGCGGCCTGCCGCTCGGTCATGTTGTCGGCGCGATCGAACTGGGAGAAGGCGATTGCCGGGCCGTCTGAAGCGCCCGAGGCGATCAGATAGGCAAGCGCTGAGTTGCGGAGCTTGCGCGCGCCCTTGGCAGCGGAGGACAGGGAGAAGCCGTTGGCCTCCGTCCGGTCATGGATATCGCGCCAGATCGGCTCCAGATCGGCGCCGATACGGCGCTGAAGCGCTTCGCGCGCGGCATGAATGGCATCCGGGTCGACCTGTCCCATCTGGTCACCCAGATAGGCTTCGCTGGGCAGACGGATGGCTTCGGCGACAAAAGCGGGGTCGAGCACGGGGTCGGTCGCGGTGTTGCGGATAGCGGCGATAACCGCGTCTTCATCTGTCGGTTGGCCAGCGACAGCGCCGATCAGGACGTTGACCATCAACTGCTGTATCGCTTCATAACGGGCGAAGGGATCGTCGTCATGCGCCGACAGGAAGGTGAGATCGGCCTGACTGCGGTTGGCGTCCAGAATCACGGGCGCGGAAAAGCCGCGATTGATTGACAGGATGGGCAGGTTGGTGAAACCGGCGAAAGTGAAGCTCTGCTGCTCTTGCGTCAGCATGAGGAGGTGATCGCCCTGATGCGCCTGTGTGGCGGGATCGAACAGCGCGGTGCGGAGCGGGATCGCCATGGGTTGCTTGACCGGCTGGCCGGCTGTCGGTTGCATGCTCTGTTCCAGGGTCAGTGTCACAGTTGCGCTCGCCGCGTCGTGGGAGAGCAGCGCCTTGACGCGAGGCGTGCCTGCCTGCTCGTACCAATGGCGGAACTGGGTGAGGTCGATCCCCCCGCCCTCCTCCATCGCGAGGACAAAATCCTCACAGGTCGCGGCTTCGCCATCGTGGCGATCGAAATAGAGATCGCTCCCCGCGCGGAACCGTTCAGCGCCCAGCATCAGCGCCATCATGCGGATCAACTCGGCACCCTTATTGTAGATGGTGGCGGTGTAGAAGTTACTGATTTCCATATAGGATTCAGGACGAACGGGGTGCGCGAGCGGTCCTTGATCCTCCTGGAACTGGGCCGCGCGCAATATGCGGACGTCTTCGATCCGCTTGACCGCATGCGACCCCATGTCGGCGGAGAAATTCTGATCGCGAAAGACGGTGAAGCCTTCCTTGAGACTTAACTGGAACCAGTCGCGACAGGTCACGCGATTGCCCGACCAATTATGGAAATATTCATGGGCGACGACGCCTTCCACCCCATCATAATCAATGTCGGTCGCGGTTTCTGGATCGGCCAGAATGTAGCGTGAATTGAAAATGTTAAGACCCTTATTCTCCATCGCGCCGAAGTTGAAGTCCGCAACCGCAACGATGTTGAACACGTCCAGATCATATTCGCGGCCATAGACCCGTTCGTCCCACGCCATCGAATCCTTGAGCGCCTTCATGGCGTGGGCGGTGCGCAGCAGGTCCGCCTCCTTGACCCAGATACCCAGGGCAACCTCGCGGCCGCTCATGGTCATGAAGCTGTCGGCATTGCACGCCAGGTCGCCCGCCACCAGCGCGAACAGATAGCATGGCTTTGGAAAGGGGTCGGTCCATTCGGCCCAGTGACGGCCGCCTTCCAGATCGCCCTGCCCCACCGGATCACCATTGGCGAGCAGGATGGGATAGGTCGCTTTGTCAGCGGCCATGCGGACGCGGTAGCGCGACAGGACATCCGGGCGATCGGGAAAGAAGGTGATGCGGCGGAATCCCTGGGCCTCGCATTGAGTGCATAGCAGACCGCCGCTGGCATAGAGACCCATCAATTTGCTGTTGGCCTGCGGAGAAATCTCCACCAGCGTTTCAATCCTATGCGTATCGGTCGGGAGGGTTATGACGAGCGCGCCGCCATCAATGGTCCACTCTCCGGCATCCAGTGCCCGGCCATCGACGCGAACCTCCAGCGGAACCAGACCGTCGCCGTCGAGGCGCAGTGCGCGATCATGGTTGCCGTTGCGCGTGACGCTGAGTGTTGCGTGAATCCGGGTCAACAAGACGTCAAGGGAGACGTCCAGCGTAATGTCCGGCACTAGCCAGTCGGGCGCGCGATAATCGGAACGGCGGATGACGATGGGCGCTGCAGCGCCAGTGGATTGGATATCGGCCATCGCCCATAGCTAAGGGCTTGCCGGGTAAAAGGCCAGTGGTTGCGACAGGCTTTCGTGGCGCTGGGAGTGCGACTGACGCCGGTGACCCCGGCCTACGCTGGGATCACGAAAACCGGTTAAATACGCTCGCCAGAAAGGCGCTGGCAAAGCATGTCGAGCTGATCGAGGGTCGAGTAGCGGAGCGAGAGTATGCCGCCACCCTGCTCATGCGCGATCTCTACCTTCAAGCCCAATATGTCGGCGAGATGCAGTTCGAGCGCTTCGATGTCGGCATCCTTGCCGCTTGTAGCGTTGTTGCCGCTGCGCGGGGCATCAGTGCCTTCCCCCTTCTTGGTCCGACGAACGAGCTTTTCGGTGTCGCGGACCGAAAGCCCTTTTTGCTCAACCGTGCGGGCTAACGCCTCGCAATCGGCTATGCCGATCAGCGCGCGGGCATGGCCCATCGACAGGCGCTGTTCCATCACCGCTTGCTGAACGGACTGGGGCAGATCAAGCAGGCGCATGAGGTTGGCGATGTGGCTGCGGGACTTGCCAACGAGACGGCCAAGCGCCTCCTGACTATGATCGAACTCGCCGATCAACTTGCGATAGGCTTCGGCCTCTTCGATCGGATTCAACTCTTCGCGCTGGATATTTTCGATAAGGGCGATTTCCAGCGTTTCGGCTTCGTTGAAGTCGCGAACGATGGCGGGAATACGGTGCAAATGCACCCGTTGCGCGGCGCGCCAACGCCGTTCACCGGCGACGATCTGGAACCCCCCACCATGCGCGCGGACGATGATTGGCTGGATGACGCCGCGCTTGGCGATGCTGTCAGCCAATTCCTGAAGGGCGCCTTCGTCGAAATGACGGCGGGGCTGTTCGGGGTGCGGATGGATGAGCGCGATCTCGATGCTCTGCACGGCCTTGCCACTAGTGGGTGGAGCGACCCCACCCGCAGCAACGGGTTCTTCGCGCGGAGGCGCATCACCCAATAGCGCGGAGAGACCGCGACCAAGGCCATGACTGCGCTTGACTGCGGCTGCTGTCTTGGGTTTGTCGCTGGTTGCTTCGCTCATGCCGCTACCTCTTGGGCGGGCAGGCGCGCGATAAGTTCGCGGGCGAGACGCATATAGGCTTCGGACCCAGAGCAGCGGAAATCATAGATCAGAGCCGGCATTCCGTGGCTGGGTGCTTCAGACAGGCGAACATTGCGGGGAATGACCGTAGTGAAGACGAGATCACCAAGGCACGCGCGTACATCGTCTGCCACCTGATCGGTCAGACGGTTGCGGCGATCATACATGGTGAGCGCGACGCCCAGGATCGACAGGCCGGGATTGAAGCGCCCACGGATGCGGTCGACCGTCTGGAGCAGTTGCGAGAGACCTTCCAGCGCAAAAAATTCGCATTGCAGAGGGACGAGGAGCGATTGCGCCGCGACCATGGCGTTGATGGTGAGGAGTCCGAGCGAGGGCGGACAATCGATCAGGCAGATGTCCCAGCGGGCGGAGGAGGCTTCCGACAGGACGCGCTCCAGCCGATGGGTGCGCTCTTCATAATCGATCAGTTCGATCTCTGCTCCGGACAGATCCTGGGTCGCGGGGACGATCGACAATTTGGGGACACGGGTTTCGATGACCGCATCGTCTAGCCCGCAATTGCCGACCAGAAGATCGTAGCTCGACCGGTCCCGCTCGGCCTGGCTGACACCAAGGCCGGTCGAGGCATTGCCCTGCGGATCGAGATCGACAAGCAGCACGCGCAAACCGGTGGCGGCAAGCCCGGTCGCCAGATTGATCGCAGTCGTGGTCTTTCCCACTCCGCCCTTCTGGTTGGCTATCGCTATCCGGATCATCGACGACCTTTCTGTTTGATGCCTGTGGCAACGACCACCGCGCTGTCGGGATCTGTCACGCTCTGTTCCACGTGAAACACACCCTGCCATGATGGGCGCGTCGCCTCCAGTTCATTTTGTGCATTTCGCCCTTTGGGCAGCAACCAAAGTGTCTTTTCGTCGGCGAGATGGACGGCGGACGCGAGGAGTCGTGGCAGCGGGGCATAAGCGCGGGCGCTAATGATAGCGGAAGCGTAGGTAGGGACCGCTTCGACCCGGCCACCAAAGACAGTGACGTTGTTCAGAACGAGGCTGTTAGCAACGACCTTCAGAAAGTCGATCCGCTTGCGGCGGGATTCGACCAGCATGACCGGCCGGTCGGATAGGATGGCAACGACGATGCCCGGCAGGCCCGCGCCGGAGCCGAGATCCATCCACGTGCCTGGCGTGGATCGGGCAAGCGGGAGAAGCTGGGCCGAGTCGACGATATGGCGCGCCCAGACATGCTCGCGCGTCGATTCAGCGATAAGATTCTGCTCTGCCATTCCGGCAAAGAGTAGAGTGATATAGGCTTCCAATCGGTCCAATGTTTCACGTGGAACAGCGAAATGGGCCGTGAGCCAGGACAGGGCTTCATCTTCGGTCATGCTACTCGCCGCCGAACATGAGTCAGGATCGCGGCAAGCGCAGCCGGGGTGACGCCTCGGACACGGGCGGCGGCCGCGAGGCTTTCAGGGCGGGCAGCATCCAGGCGCTCACGCATTTCGGTCGACAGACCACCAATATGGGTGAAGTCGAAATCGGCGGGAATGGTGACCCGTTCGTTCCGGCGCAGGTCTATAATCTCTGCCCGCTGTCGTTCGAGATAAGGCGCATAGTGGGCATCTTCCAGTATCTCTTCGCGCAGGTCGATGGGCGCCTCGGCCAGTGCGGGGGCAAGTCGGAGGAGAAGGTCTGCACCCACTTCCGGGAAGCGTGCCCATTGGAACAGCGAGCGGCGCGCGCCGTCCTGACGAACGCTTGCTCCTGCTCGTGCCATCTCGCTGGCGGTCAGTTCTGCCGACAGCGCAGTTTCAACATGGGTGCGGCAAGATTGGCGCTCGGAAAAGTGGCGAGTGCGGTCGGGACCGATCAAGCCATGTGAGAGGCCGATCGGAGTCAGGCGGGTTGCCGCATTGTCTGCGCGCAGGCGCAGGCGATACTCCGCGCGCGCAGTCAACATACGATAAGGCTCGGTCACGCCCTGAAGAACAAGGTCGTCAATCATCACGCCAATATAGGAGTCTGCGCGATCGAGGATCAGCGGCGCCGAACCATTGGCGCGGCCCGCAGCGTTGGCGCCGGCGATCAGCCCTTGAGCGGCGGCTTCCTCATAGCCGGTGGTGCCGTTAATCTGGCCCGCGCAGAACAGGCCGGGCAGTGCGCGGACTTCAAGCGAGGCGGAAAGCGCGCGTGGGTCGACATGGTCATATTCGACGGCATAGCCGGGCACGACGATTTTCGCGCGGCTGAGGCCGGCCATGGAGCGGACCATTGCCAGTTGGATGTCTGCCGGAAGCGAGGTGCTGATGCCATTGGGATAGACGAGCGGATCGTCGAGTCCTTCCGGTTCCAGAAAAATCTGATGGCCGTCGCGATCGCCGAAGCGAAAAATCTTGTCTTCGATGGAAGGGCAATAGCGCGGTCCCCTCCCCTCGATCGCGCCGCTGAACAGCGGCGAGCGATCGAGACCGGAGCGGATGATCGCATGCGTTTCCGCATTGGTACGGGTGATGGCGCAGGCAAGCTGCGGCAGCGTTCGACCGGCAGAGAGGGGCGACATGGTCCAATGCCCGCTGTCGGAAGGCTGGGATTCAAGAACAGCCCAGTCGATCGTGCGCCCGTCGATGCGCGGGGGTGTTCCGGTCTTGAGCCGACCAATGGGCAGGCCGAGGGCGCGGAGCTGGATGCCAAGCGTCGTGGCAGCGCGCTCACCCGTGCGACCACCAAGATCGACATCCTCGCCCCGGAATAGTTTTCCGCCGAGAAATGTGCCGGTAGCAAGTACGATGGCGGGCGCGTTCAGGGTGTCGCCGCTGGCGAGGGTCAGGCCTGAAACAATGCCATTGGTCACAACCAGTCCAACCGCTTCGCCCTCGACGATCGAGAGTCCGGTCTGAGCGTCGAGCATGGTGTGGATGGCGGCGCGATAACGTTTGCGATCGGCCTGGATGCGCGGTCCCTGGACGGCGGCACCCTTGCTGCTGTTCAGCATTCGATAGTGAATGGCAGCAGCATCGGCGGCGCGAGCGATAAGGCCGTCGAGCGCGTCGACCTCTCGGACCAGATGCCCCTTACCCAGCCCACCGATGGCTGGATTGCAGGACATGGCCCCGACGGTCGCACGGTCGAAGGTCAGGAGCGCCACGCATGCGCCCTTGCGCGCCGCCGCCGCCGCCGCCTCACACCCGGCATGGCCACCACCGACCACGATCACATCATAGCTTGTTTGCATGGCCACCCCTTACCGTTTTTCCGGCGCGCGGTCCATATGCTCTCCTGTTCCACGTGGAACAACGAACTCACTTGCCGATGCAAAAACCGCTGAACAAGGTATCGAGCATATCCTCCGTACCCGCGCGTCCGGTGAGGCGGTCGATTGCGCCGCGCGCTGCCCGCAATTCTTCACCGAGGATGAGAAGGTCGCCAGTCTCGGCGGCGGCGCGCAGATGGTGATGGAGCGTCCCAGCGGCTTCGCGTTGGCGGGCCTGCAGCGCATAGTCGCCCTCGGCAGGCAGGAGACGAGCGGCCCTGGCTAACAGTTCCGCATAAAGCGCGTCCATCCCCTGCCCGGTGATCGCGGACAGCGGGATTGTGTCGGGTGCAGTCAGCGGATGGGTCAGACGATCGGCTTGAGCAATGACGAGAATCGCGTCAGCACGAGGCGGCGTTGTGGGATCGCCCAGCCAGAGAACGATGTCAGCCGCCTCAACGGCATCACGCGCGCGGGCGATGCCGATGGCCTCTATCGCGTCGTCGGTTTGATCGCGCAGGCCCGCCGTGTCGGTGAGCAGAAAGGCAATGCCACCGATTGCCACAGGCACCTCGATCCGGTCGCGGGTTGTTCCGGCGATGTCAGAAACGATCGCGGCGTCTCGCCCGGCGAGTGCATTGAGCAGCGTCGACTTGCCCGCATTGGGCGGCCCGGCGAGAGCGACACGAATGCCGTCGCGCAAACGTTCAGCGGTAGGGCGCGCTAGGTCGACCTCAACCTCTTTCGCGAGGGTGGCTATGCCCGCGCCGATGCGTTGTTCTATTTCGGCATCGGGCACATCATCTTCATCCGAGAAATCAAGCGCCGCTTCGGTCATGGCGGAGAGTTGGAGCAGGGTCTGTCGCCATCCCTCTATACGTCGCGAGAAATGCCCTTCGGCCATTGCCAGCGCGGCGCGGCGCTGTTGTTGGGTTTCAGCCGTGAGCAGGTCGGCTAGCCCCTCGACTGCGTTAAGGTCCATGCGGCCATTATCGAAGGCGCGGCGGGTGAACTCCCCAGGCGTCGCTGCGCGCAGTCCCGGCAGCGTCGCCAACGCTGAAGCTATCGCTTCGACCACCGCGCGACCGCCATGGCAGTGGAGTTCGGCCAGATCCTCACCTGTGGCTGTTGCCGGCCCTGGGAACCATAAGAGCAAGGCTCGATCGAGCAAATCGCTGGTGTTCGGTGCGCGCAGCAGCGCAAGGGTTGCACGACGTGGGGGCGGCAGGCGACCACTCAAAGCTTCCAGCGCCCTCCCCGCTAGCGGCCCGCTGACACGGATCACACCAATGGCGGCAGGTGGTGCGCCGCTCGACAGGGCGAAGATCGTGTCGGTCATGGCTGCGATGTTCGGCGCGCGGGGCGTCAGTCGCCTTTCTTGTCCTTGGTCGTTCCCATTCCGCCTGACGCCATACCCAAATCCATCATCTGCTTGAACATGCGGATGCCCGCATCACCCATTGGTGACATCGACTTCATCAGACTTTCAACCTGATCGAGGCTGCCTGTTCCAGTGAAGCTGTCGAGCACCGTTTGCACATATTTGTCGTGCAATGGGGTCAGGTCGGGAAGCCCCAGAAAGGCGCGCGCTTCGGTCGGGGAGCAATCCACATCGACGGTGACTTTCATGGCGCTGATCCTTGCTGATACCGGTTCTGCCCTGTCATGCCGCAAAAGGTGAAAAAAGCCAAATCCTGTGCGTTCATCGTGACTTGCACTTGCCGCTGCCGAAGCCATTATGCGTGGTGGATGCGAGTCAGATCGGCATCGCCCAAAGGAGAAGGAGCCTTATCCCATGGCAGAGTTTCAGCCCGTGACCCCGCTGGAAGGCGGAGCGCCGTTTGATACCTATGTCGCAAAGCCGCAGGGCGAGCCAACCGCGGCGATTATCGTCATCCAGGAGATTTTCGGGGTGAATGAAGGTATCCGGCGCAAGTGCGACAATTGGGCAAAGGCGGGTTATCTGGCCTATGCGCCCGATCTGTTCTGGCGCATTCGGCCGCATATTGAACTGGACGCCGATGTGCCCGAGCAGTTGCAGGAAGGACTGGGTCTGTTTGGCCAGTTCGATCAGGATCAGGGGATCAAGGACATCGAGGCTACGATCAAGACGGCGCGCGCTGCGCTGGGCGGTGCGGGTAAGGTCGGTCTGGTGGGTTACTGCTTAGGGGGACGGATAGCGTTCATGTCCGCCTGTCGCACCGATGGCGATGCCTTTGTCGGCTATTATGGCGTGGGCATCGACGGGCTGCTGGGCGAGCAGAAGGCGATCGGTAAACCGGTGCTGCTGCATGTGCCGACCGCCGATGGCTTTGTGCCGCCCGCGACTCAGAAAGCAATGCATGACGGGCTGGCAGACAATCGCCATGTGGCGCTGTTTGACTATGAGGGGCTGGATCATGGCTTTGCCGCCGAGTCGGGGCTGCGGCGGAATGAGGAAGCTGCTGCACTGGCGGACCGGCGCACGGCTGATTTCTTTGCCGAGCATCTCGCCTGATGTCGGGCGGGAGCGCCGCATGGCGGATGGTTGCCTCCGCCCATGGCGGACCGGAGGTGATCGCCCGGCAGGATTTTGATCCCGGCGTTCCCGGTGACAGTGAAATGCTGGTCGTGCAGGAGGCGATCGGGCTTAATTTCATCGACACCTATTATCGCACGGGCCTCTACCCTGCCCCGCTTCCGGTCCCGTTGGGATCGGAAAGTGTGGGTATGATATTGGCGGTGGGCGCTGGTGTCGGCGGCTTTGCTGTCGGTGATCGGGTGGGCTGCGTGAGTGGACTTGGTGCCTATGCGACCCATCGGATCATCGCGGCGGACAAGGCGGTGCGCTTGCCCGATGCGATTCCTGCCGAAGATGCGGCGGCGATGATGCTTAAAGGAATGACCGCCTGTTACCTCGCTGAAGACATGATCGATTTGAGAGCAGGTCAGGTGGTGCTGGTCCATGCGGCGGCGGGCGGCGTGGGGTCGGTCCTGGTGCCTTGGCTACGGGACAAGGGTGTTGTTGTGATCGCCCATAGCGGATCGGCGGAAAAGGCCGCGCAGGTTGCAGCGGACCATAGCCTGCATGGAGACTTCGCTGCGTTAGCCGAGGCGGTGCGCGATTTGACGGACGGAAAGGGCGTCGATGCCGTCTATGATGGGGTTGGCAAGGATAGCTGGGCGGCATCACTTGCCTGTCTGAAGCGGCGGGGGTTGATGGTCAGCTTTGGTAATGCGTCGGGAGCTGTGCCGCCCGTCAGCCTGCTGGACTTGAGCAAGGGTGGGTCGCTCTATGTGACGCGCCCGACTTTATTTGACTATATTGCGACGCCGGACGCGCTGACGCATACGGCGGAGCGGCTGTTCGACCGAATGGCGCGGGGCGTGGTTAAGGCGGTGATCGGGCAGCGATTTGCACTGGCTGACGCGGCGGAGGCGCACCGGGCACTTGAGGCACGGGCGACAACCGGGGCAACTATATTGGTGCCATGAAGGGGGGCAGTCGGCTATGCCGCTGAGACACCTGCCGAACGCAGGATGAAAGCGACGCGTTCGGCCACCGAAGCGTGCGGCAATTCTACAAGCGCATAGCCCAGGGCAGCGTAGGTTTCGCGCATGAAGGCGCAGGTACGATCAGCTTCTCCAAAATCCTGTCGACGCTCGCTGTCGGTTGCGTAGATTTCGGGCCAGGGCGGTGCGATGAAGATCGGGGATGCGTAGCGGATGGTCGCTCGACAATCCGCTTCCAATGTGGGGCTGATAGGCAGGCCTGATAGCGCCCTGTAGCCGATGATGTCGGGCAGCCCCCGATCCAGGAAGACCGCACCATTTCTGTTCGGCATGGCGGCATAAGCGCGCCTGTCGGCCGCTTCCATCGCCTGGGCAAAAGCCTCCTGATCATCCCATGGCAGGGCACGATCTCCCGTCGCTACCTGTTCGCGGATGATGTTTCGACCCGATTCCGGAAGAGTGGGATGGCCGGCTGCAGCAAGGGCGTTAATCAGGCTGGTCTTGCCCGATCCGGGGCCGCCAGTGACGACGTGTAATGTCACGTCATCACCAGCGGCTGGGATTGAGCGCCCAGATCAGGAGAAGAGGGTGAGGATACCCACATTCTGGTCAACGAAGCCGTCATAGACCATCTTGAACGCGACATAGACGATGACGATGAGGCCCAGATAGGCGATCCAGCGGAATCGCTCGATATATTTGGCAATGACGTTGGCGGCGATACCCATCAGGGCCACCGACAGGATCAGGCCGATGATGAGAATACCCGGATGATCGCGCGCTGCGCCAGCGACGGCGAGCACATTGTCCAGGCTCATCGAGACGTCCGCAACGGCCACGGCCCAGGCGGCGGCGGCGAAGCTCTTGGCCGGACGAAGGCCGGAGATGTCATCGTCGCTGGTGTCGCCCGGCGTCTCCCCGCCCCGCTTGGGGTGCAGTTCGCGCCACATCTTCCAACTGACCCAGAGGAGCAGAAGCCCACCCGCCAGGATCAGGCCGACGATCTGCATCA
The DNA here is from genome assembly GCF_037154075.1 of Sphingobium aromaticiconvertens. Classification (NCBI taxonomy): domain Bacteria; kingdom Pseudomonadati; phylum Pseudomonadota; class Alphaproteobacteria; order Sphingomonadales; family Sphingobiaceae; genus Sphingobium; species Sphingobium aromaticiconvertens. The sequence continues at coordinate 414,802 of NZ_JBANRJ010000001.1, read as the reverse complement.
ACTGGCTGACCACCAGCGCAAAGCCGATGCGGAGTACCAGCGCGGCGATGATGCCGATCAGGATGACCCGCTGGCGCTGCTGCGGCGGCAGCCCGGCGGCAAGCGCGCCGACGACGATGGCGTTGTCGCCCGCCAGCAAAATGTCGATCATCAGCACCTGACCGAAGGCGGCAAGCGCACTTGGACTGGTTATATTACTGAAATCATGGACAATATGCCCCCAGATGTCGGCGGGCGATCCCAGTCCCTGGGCAGCGGCGGCGGCGGTGGCGAGAAGGTCGATCATGGCGGCCTAACGAAGCTCCGTCTTACTGGTTCATCGAATCGAAGAAATCTTCGTTCGTCTTCGAATCCTTCATCTTGTCGAGCAGGAACTCCATAGCGTCGATCGTGCCCATCTGCATGAGGATACGACGCAGCACCCACATTTTGGAGAGCTTGGCCTTGTCGACCAGCAGCTCTTCCTTGCGGGTGCCCGACTTGCCGACGTCGAGCGCGGGGAAGATGCGCTTGTCGGCCACCTTGCGGTCGAGGACGATTTCCGAGTTGCCGGTGCCCTTGAACTCTTCGAAGATCACCTCGTCCATGCGGCTGCCGGTGTCGATCAGCGCGGTCGCGATGATGGAGAGCGAGCCGCCCTCCTCGATGTTACGGGCCGCGCCGAAGAAGCGCTTGGGCCGTTGCAGGGCGTTGGCATCGACGCCGCCGGTCAGCACCTTGCCCGACGAGGGCACGACGGTGTTGTAGGCGCGGCCAAGGCGGGTGATGGAGTCCAGAAGGATGACGACATCCTTCTTGTGTTCCACGAGGCGCTTGGCCTTTTCGATCACCATTTCGGCGACCTGGACGTGGCGCGTTGCAGGCTCGTCGAAGGTCGAGGACACGACCTCACCCTTCACGCTGCGTTGCATGTCGGTGACTTCCTCAGGCCGCTCGTCGATCAGCAGGACCAGCAGGAACACTTCGGGATGGTTGTCGGTGATGGCCTTGGCGATGTTTTGCAGCATCACCGTCTTACCGACGCGGGGTGGTGCGACGATCAGCGTGCGCTGGCCCTTGCCCTGCGGCGAGATGATGTCGATGACGCGGGCCGACTTGTCCTTGACGGTCGGGTCGAGCGTGTCGAGCGACAGCTTCTGTTCGGGATAGAGCGGCGTCAGATTGTCGAAATTGACGCGATGGCGGACCACGTCGGGATCGTCGAAATTGACGGACATCAGCTTGGTCAGCGCGAAATAGCGCTCGCCATCCTTGGGCGCGCGAATTTCGCCTTCCACCGTATCGCCGGTGCGCAGGCCGAACTTGCGGACCTGATTTGGCGATACATAGATGTCATCGGGACCGGCCAGATAATTGGACTGGGGGCTACGCAGGAAGCCGAAGCCGTCCTGCAACACCTCGATCGTGCCCTCGCCCATGATCTGTTCGCCATTCTCGGCTTCGGCCTTGAGGATCGCGAACATCAGATCCTGCTTGCGCAGCGTCGACGCGCCCTCGACGCCCAGCTCTTCCGCCATGGTGACGAGCGCGGCTGGTGGTTGTTTCTTGAGGTCCTTGAGATGCATGTCGCGTCTGTCCGCTTCAGGGTGGAATGAGGCTTTGGAGAATGGCCCGGCAGAATGTGGCACAAGAATAGGCCCGCGCCGGGCGGCATGGGAGAAAAAAGCGTTTGGCGCGGGATGCGTCCAAGTCAAGCAGATGCGGAGAAATGCTGCCTATTTCTCCCCCTAAATCGACGAAGCAAGGCGCGTGCGCGTCAATGGACGCTGGTGGGGCGTTCATGCTATAATCGTCGCCATAAAATCCGGAGAGTGATGCCATGCGTTGCGTTGCTGCTGTTGCCGCTTTCCTGGCTTTCTGGCCGGGCCTTCTGCTGGCGCAGGAGGACGCGGGGCTTGACCCGGACACGCCGCCCGCAGTGGTTCGAACAGGGCCGGCGAGTGACGACCGGCTGACCATCCCCATCCGTATAGGCGTGCAGGGTACCTGGAATTTCGTCATCGATACCGGTGCGCAGCGAACGGTCATATCGCGTGACCTGGCCCAGAGGCTGGCGCTTGTGGAGGCGCGGCGGGTGACGATCCTGAGCATGACCGGCCGTTCGGATGTCGGCAGCGTGGACCTGCCGCCGATCGCCTTTGGCACGACCACGATCAAGGATATAGAGGCGCCGGTGCTGGATGGCGATCATCTGGGCGCGCCCGGACTGCTGGGCCTGGATGGATTGCAGTCGAAGCGACTGCTGCTCAATTTCCGCACGGGACGGATGGAGATCAGCGCCAGCAACCGGCGCGTCCGGCCGGAGTCGGATGCGATCATCGTCGAGGCGCGACGGCGTAATGGTCAGTTGATCCTGCTCGATTCGACTGTCGAGGGCAGTAGGGTCAACATCATCCTCGACACCGGCACGAATATCAGTGTCGGTAATATGGCGTTGCTGGCGAAGCTGACGAAAAAGGGGCGTGCCCCTGCCACTACGCCCGCGAGCCTGACGAGCGTCACGGGCGGCGTGCTGATCGGGCAGATCGCGATACTCCGCACAGTGAAGATGGGCGGGGCGACGCTCGTCGATCTGCCGGTGCTGTTTGCCGAAGCCAGCCCCTTCGAGGAATTGGACCTGCATGACCGCCCTGCCCTCTTGCTGGGTATTAATGCGCTCAAGGTATTCGATCGGGTGGCGATCGACTTTGGACGCGGAAAGGTCGACTTCATGATTCCGGATCAGGGATCGTTGGCGGGCGCGCAACTGGCGGATGCGAGGGGTGGGGTTGACATGCCGTGACCATGGAGCCGAACGAATCGGCCCGGTCTAACCCACTGCAATCATCGATATCTGGCGCCCATAGCCCGGCTCGCCAAGATGGCAGGCGCGGCGATAGCTGAAGAAACGGTCAGGCTGGGCGTAGGTATCCTCGTCCAGCATTTCGACCCGGCCGATGCCATAATCGGCGAGGCGGGCGGCGACATAGGCAGCGATGTCAAAAAGCCTGTGACCTTCGCGGGCGGGGGAAAAGAAGCGGGCGTTGTCCGGGGCATGTTCCTCGAACCGGATGGCGAAATCATCGCCCACTTCATAGGAGGCGCGACCAATGCAGGGGCCGATGGCACAGACGATTCGCGTGGAATCAGCTCCCAGCGCAACCATAGCGTCGATCGTGCGGTCGGTGACGCCGCTTATCGCGCCTTTCCACCCGGCATGGGCAGCGCCGACGATAGCGGCGACCGGGTCCACGAACAGCACCGGCACGCAATCTGCGGTCAGGATACCCAGCAACAGACCGGGGCGGTCCGTGACGAGCGCGTCGGCGGCGGGGCGGTCTGTTTCCGGGATGGCTGTGGTGACCGTCACCACATCGGGGGAATGGACCTGCCGCGCGGTGACAAGGATGCTGCCGGGCAGGACCGCATCGCGGGCAAGATCGCGGTTTTTCAGGATGGCCGCGCGGTCGTCCTGCGATCCCAGCCCGACATTGAGGCCCGCATGAATGCCGGTCGAAACCCCGCCCCGCCGTCCTGCGAAACCATGCCGCACCTCACTCAGCGCGCGCGCATTCAACAGTTCGACCACCATGCCTCCTTTTCCGTCGCATCAACGTCCATGTCTTCAACACGCAACATACTTGCGCGCGTCGAAATTGGCGATAGTCTCCCGGTCATAAGCAAAAGGGGCGCGCTTGGTGGCGTGCCGGGCTACACAGAAAAAGGTCCTCCATCCATGATTTTCGGGCGCGTAAAATCACTCGACGCCATATTGGCGACGGCCGAGAAGAAGTCGCTTACGCGCTCATTGGGCGCGTTCCAGTTGACGATGTTGGGTATCGGCGCCGTCATCGGCACCGGTATCTTCGTGCTGACGGCGGAGGCCGCGCAGAAGGCCGGGCCGGGCATGATGCTGTCCTTCGTCATCGCCGGTTTCGTCTGCGCCGTGGCGGCGCTCTGTTATGCGGAGATGGCGGCGATGGTGCCGGTTTCCGGCTCTGCTTATACCTATAGCTATGCCGTGATGGGCGAACTGATCGCCTGGATGGTCGGTTGGGCGCTGATCCTGGAATATGCGGTCGCGGCTGGGGCGGTGTCTGTCGGATGGTCGGGCTATGTCGTCGGCCTTATCGAACATAGCTTCCATATCGACATACCCGACCTTCTGACGCGTGGCCCGTTTGACGGCGGCATGGTCAACCTGCCCGCGATGATGATCGCGGGGCTGGTCACCTGGCTGCTGGTTATCGGTACGAAGGAAAGCGCGACCGTCAACGCCGTGCTGGTGCTGATCAAGGTGGCGGCGCTGACGCTGTTCATCGTGCTTGCCTTGCCTGTGATCAACATGGAGAAGTTCACGCCCTTCGCGCCGCTGGGATTTTCCGGCATTTCGGCGGCGGCGGCCTCGATCTTCTTCGCCTATGTCGGCTTTGATGCTGTTTCGACAGCGGCGGAGGAAACAAAAAATCCACAGCGCAACATGCCGATCGGCCTGATCGGGTCGCTGGGCATCTGCACCATCTTCTACATGCTGGTCGCCGCAGGCGTGATCGGCACCGTGGGCGCGCAGCCGGTGACGCAGGGCGCCATCCCCATCGCGCAGGGCGGCATTGCGCTCGCCCCCGGTTCCACCGCCCTGTCGCAACAATGCGCGGCGCTGGCGGCGGCGGGGACCGAGGCTGTGACCTGTTCCAAGGAAGCGCTGGCCTGGACGCTGCGCGAAATCGGCTGGCCGCAGATCGGCAACCTGCTGGGCCTGGCTGCCGGTCTTGCCCTGCCCTCGGTCATCCTGATGATGATGTTCGGCCAGACCCGCATCTTCTTCGTCATGAGCCGTGACGGCCTGCTCCCGGCCGTCTTCTCAAAGGTGCATCCGACCTTCAAAACGCCCTATGTCATCACCATCCTGACCGGCATTTTCGTGGCGTTGTTCGCTGCTTTCTTCCCGGTTGGCATCCTTGCGGACATCTCCAACTCGGGCACGTTGTTCGCCTTCGCCGCCGTGTCGATCGCTGTGATGGTGCTGCGCCGGACCGATCCGGGTCGCAAACGCCCCTTCCGTACCCCCGCCATCATGGTGACGGCGCCGATCGCCATATTGGGCTGCCTCTACCTGTTCTTCAGCCTGGGGACGGAGACGAAGCTGATGTTCGTCGGCTGGGCAGCGGTCGGCCTGATCGTCTATTTCGCCTATAGCTATCGCCGTAGCCATGTTGGTCGCGGAATCAGCGATACCCATGAGGGCGATGAGGGCATCCCCCCGCAGCCAGTGCCACCGATGCCCGGTGCGCCCACCCCCGGCGGCCAGGACGCATAAGAGACAAGCGCTTATCGGGTCAGCGGATGGTTTCGCTGGCCCGGTCGCGCAGCAAGTCATGATGGGGACGGGTGAAGAGCTGCCCTTTCTCTGCCCAGGCGACGATTCCCAGGGCAACGACACCGAAAACCAGAAAGCCCATCGACAACGGCACCGTGGTGCCGTTGAAGGCGGCACCGACGCCAGCGCCCAGTGCGCTGGAGATAGCGGTGGTCAGAAATGCCTGGAAGGACGAGGCGACGCCTGCCCCTTTCGCGAACGGCTCCATGGAGATGGAACTGAAATTGGACGCAGTGAAGGAAACCGTCAGCATTGTTATCGCCTGAAGGGTGACGAAGGTCACAATCGTCTCGATACCGGTCAAGGCGACCAAGAGATGCACGATCGAGATGAAAATCAGGGCCACCAGTGCGGTCTGGCTCATGCGGCGCGCGCCGAAACGCTGGACGAGGCGGCTGTTGACGAGGCCCCCTACCCCCATGCAGCCCGCCATCGCCGCAAAGGCGAGCGGAAACACGCGAGCAGCGTCGAAAATGTCGAAGAATATCTGCTGCACCGACAGGATGAAGCTGACCAACCCACCCATGATGACGCCGCTGGCCAGCATATAGCCGATCGCGAGGCGATGGGTGACGACCCGGCCGATGGTTTCCCCGATCCCGCGCGGATCGATCGGCAGACGGTTTTCAGGGCGCAGCGTTTCGGTCATCCGCGCCATCATCCAGGCGGTGACAAGGACGGCCAGAATTGCCAGCGTCCAGAAGATCCAGCGCCAGGGAGCGACCCACAACACCGCCTGGCCGAAGCTGGGCGCGAGTACGGGAATGATCATGAAGACGGCGAAGATCAGCGACATGACGCGCGCCATGGCATCGCCGTGAAACTTGTCGCGGATGATGCCGACGGTAATGACTCGGCTGGCGCCCGCAAAGAAGCCCGCCAAGCCGCGCGCGACAAGCAGCATGGTGAAGCTTTGCGCGGCGGCGCAGGCGACGGTGCAGAGGGCGAACAGGCCAAGCGCGACGCCCATGACCGGCTTTCGTCCAAAACGGTCAGACAGGATACCGAACAACAGCGAGCCAATTCCTACGCCCAGGAAATAGACGCTGATGATCATCTGCCGGTCGTTGGGATGCGGGATGGCCAGATCGCGGCCGATGGCTGGCAGGGCTGGTAGCATCGGATCGATCGACAGCGCATTCATCGCCATAAGCGCCGCGCAGAGCAGAACGAATTCGTGAAAACCAATGGCCGGCGCGTCGGCTGCCGGAGCGGGCGGGGGCGGACTATGCTGCATTGCGGCGGATATGGGACCGTTGGCCGCAAGACGCCAGTGCGAATCGCCATTTTGTCCGATTTGGCGCGTTAACCTTGCAAACGCGCGGAAGTGCAGCGTTGAATCTGTAAAAGTGCGAGTGTGCGTTAACCATTTTTTATCGCCTGCCGGTGCAATTTGCCTCCTACCGAAATCCGTCCGCAAAGGTATGGCCATGGGTAGCAGTTTAAAAAGCGCGCAATTTCTGATCGAAAGTCGCCTGTCGGGCGCAGCCACGGGTTCGCCCGATGCCTGTCTGGATCTGGGCATGGCCTATAGCTGTGGCACCGGCGGGGTCGATATTGACCTGATCGAGGCGCATAAATGGTTCAATATCGCTGCCTTGAACGGCAGTGAGGCGGCGCAGTCCTTTCGCTCCGACATTGCTGAGGAAATGACCGCGCGCGAAATCGCCGAGGCGCAGCGTCAAGCGCGCGCCTGGATCATCGCGACACAGGCTCGCGCCGCCTGACAGGGCTTACAGGCGGATCAGTCCGCTCGGTGCGACCCGTCCTTGCGGAAAGGCGCATGTTCGCGAAGCCATGACCGGTCCTGCTGGACCCCTGACCGCTCGGCCTTGAGAAAATCGGCTACGGCACGGCGGAACGACGGATTAGGGATATGGTGCGCCGACCATGTCGGCTCTGGCGTATAGCCCCGCGCCAGCTTGTGGCTCCCCTGCGCTCCTGCCTCGACACGGTTGAGGCCGCGCGTGATGGCGACGTCGATCGCCTGATAATAGCAGAGTTCGAAATGCAGATTGGGCACGTCTTCGACGCAGCCCCAATAGCGGCCGTACAGCGTATCCGCGCCGATCAGGTTGAGCGCGCCTGCAATCGGCTTCCCCTCCCGCATGGCCAACATCAACAATATCCTGTTGCCCATCGTCTCGCCCAGCAGCGAGAAGAAGGGTCGGGTGAGATAGGGCTGGCCCCATTTGCGGGCGCCCGTGTCCTGATAGAAATGCCAGAATATGTCCCAATGCGCTTCGGTCAGCATAGCGCCGGTCAGGTGGACGATCTCCAGCCCCTGCACCGCGCGTTCCCGTTCCTTGCGGATATTCTTGCGCTTGGCGCTGGAGAGGTCGGCCAGGAAATCGCCGAAATCCTTATAGCCCTGATTGATCCAGTGAAACTGGCTATCCTCGCGGATCAGCCAGCCTGCCGCCTCGAAAACGGGAAGCTGACTTTCCTCGACGAAAGTGGCGTGGGCGGAGGAGAGTTCGTTCTGGCCCACCACTGTTTCGATTCCAGCGATCAGCGCGGGGCCTAGCGACGAATCGCGCAGCAGCAGGCGCGGGCCGGGTACGGGTGAGAAAGGCGCGGCGATCTGGATCTTGGGGTAATAATCGCCCCCTGCCCTTTGCCACGCATCGGCCCAGCCATGGTCGAACACATATTCGCCCTGGCTGTGGGTCTTGGCATAAGCGGGTGCGGCGGCGGCAAGGCGTCCATCCGCACCGTCGATCAATATGGGCAGCGGTTGCCAGCCGGTGCCCGGTCCGACACTGCCCGACCGTTCGAGCGCGGTCAGGAAATCCCAACTGACGAAGGGATTGGCACTCCCGGCACAGGCGTCCCATTGATCTTTCGGGATTTCCGACACGCCATTGGCGAGGCGGGCGACGACATCGTTCATGCGGCCACCTCCTCGAAGATGATCTGGTCGGCATGGGTTCCGGCGCGCTCGCGCTGTTCCAGGGTGCGTACCGTCCAGCTCAGCACGGGCAAGCCCCGGCGGCGGGCGCGGATGGCGAGCGACGACGGAAGATCGGATATGTCACAGGCCAGGAAATCGGGTCTGGCAAGGGCAAGCGCAAGGGTGCGGCTGACTATACCGCGCAGACCGTGGCTGTCGCGCTGCGTAACGACCAGTCCGCGCGGCACATGCGGCGCATGGACGGCGAACCAGCGGGGGACGAGCGGATTGAAGGACATGATGGCGACAGTTGCGGTACCCGTCGCTTTGATGTCGGCCAGAACGGCCGTGCAAATCGGGGCGACCTGATGGCCATCGACCTTGACCTCGATCAGCAGGGGCGTTGCGCTGGCGGTAGTGAGGGGGAGCAATCTGGCAAGGCGGGGAATCGGGCCACCGTCGGGCAGGGAAAGGGCGCCAAGAGCCGCAGCGTCGCGTGTTGCGACAGACCCCGCCTCCCCTGTCAGTCGGTCGAGCGTGGCGTCATGGAATATCATCGCCACGCCATCGGCGCTGAGGCGCACATCGCACTCGATGCCAAAGCCAGCGGCGATGGCCGCGCGGAAGGCGGCCATGCCATTTTCGCTACGCCCCCCGCCATGCGCCCCGTCTCCATGCAATCCACGATGGGCGAAAGGGCGCGCGGTCAGGAAGGCCTGATCAGGCGCGGACCTCAACGATCGCATCCACTTCAACAACGGCGCCGAGCGGCAGGACCGGCACACCCACGGCGCTGCGGGCGTGTTTGCCCGCGTCGCCGAAAATCTCGACCATCAGTTCGGACGCGCCATTGGCGACCTTGGGCTGATCGGTAAAGCTGCCCGCGCTGTTGACGAACGCGCCGAGCTTCACGATCCGGCTAACCCGGTCGAGGCTGCCAAGCGCGGCCTTCATCTGGGCGACCAGCATCAGGGCGCAACGGCGTGCGGCCTCCACGCCATAATCAAGGTCGCGGTCCTCGCCCAGCCGACCCGTCATCACCTGTCCATCCAGAAAGGGAAGCTGGCCGGAAATATGCAGCAGGCCGCCTGTCTCGACGGCAGGGACATAGGCGGCGACCGGGGCGGCCGCCTGCGGCAGCACGATGTTACGTTCAGCGAGGCGGGCTTCGATGCTCATGATGATGTAATCTCCATGGATGGGATAAGGGGGGCCGGTCCTTGGGCAAGGTGCTGCGCGATCCAGTCGCGCGCGCTGGCCCAGTCGTCGATGCGGGTGTGGGCATGGGGGCTGGGGCGCACATTCACGGCCACCTCCGGTTCGCCGACCATATGCAGCCGCCAGACGCCAGGCGCATGCTTCTCCACCGACTGGTGATGTTCGCCCAGGTCGTCGATGAAGAGGGCAACGCTGGGTTGCCGATCCGCGACGATGCGGGCGAGCGGGCGGCCCTTGCCCCCCTGGTTCCAGAAGACCGGCAGATGCAGGCCGTGCCCGGCCAGTTGTTCTACCCGCCCCAGATGATGCCGCTCGCCGATATTGGTGAGGACGACGATATCGGCGTCTGCCGACAGGGCATGCAGCGCTTCGACCGCGCCAGCGATCGGCGCCTGCCGGTGCATTTCGGTGTCGAAGAAGGCGACCAGCAATTCCCAGACCAGTTCCCGCTCCACCGGCAGGTCGCTGTCCTTGTGGCGCAGTGCCTCGGTGAAATTCTGGCCGCGCACATCGAAATGGACTGCATGCGTTTCGTCCAGCCATTGGCGGAACGGGACGATCATGTGCAGCAGCACCTCGTCGCAATCGGTTATGATGAGCGGGCGGGTCATTATGTCAGTGCCTTTCGTGCAGCGACCAGCGCTTCTGGACTGGAGCCGATGGCGTCGGCGCAGGCAAGCAGGTCAGGCTCATGTTCGGCCAGGAAACCGAGCACAGCGCCCAGCACCGTCGGATCGTTGACCCCTGCCCGCAGCGCGTCGGCGTCGAGACCTGTGAGCGCCAGCAGCCTGTCGGCGCGTCGGCTATCAGCTACGATCCAGCCCAGCGCCATCAGCGAGAGGGTTGTGGCGTCGGTTACCCCTTCTTTGCGTGGGGCGCCGCCCTTGCCAATTTCACTGTCGGGTCGCATGATCGGGCCTCTGGCAGGTGAGCCGTGCGCGGCACGGCGCAACCAGGCTTTTTACAGGATGTGGGTGACTGGTGGCAAAGCGCGTGCTCGTTGTCGAGGATAACGAACTCAATCTCAAACTTTTTTGCGACCTGCTGCGTGCCCATGGGCATGAAGTGATGGCGGTACGGGATGGGCGCGACGTTGTCGAACAGGCGCGCGCCTTCATGCCGGACCTTGTGATCATGGACATTCATCTGCCCCATGTCAGCGGCCTGGATCTGATCATTGCGCTGAAGGCAGACCCGGCCCTTGCGGTTGCGCCAATCATGGCCGTCACCGCCTATGCCGGGAAGGGGGACGAGGACCGCATCCGTGAGGCTGGAGCGGAAGCCTATGTGTCCAAGCCGATTTCCGTGCTGCGTTTCATCGAGCAGGTGAACGCGCTGCTTTGAGTCGAGTGGCCTGTCACTTGGCCCTGTCACCGGATCGTCACGCACATTTCATCGGTCCGTCATCGGTCCGTCCTCCCCAAGTCATTCCCCTCTGTCAACCGGGCAGTGTGCGGCGCCTTGCCGCCGTAAAGCCATAACGGCACATACAGGGGTATATTCATGTCACATCTGACCGACGAGGCGCGCGCGCCTTTCCGAGACGCGCAGCCGCAGATCGGCTTTGGCGACGATTGCCTGGAAGCGATCGTCGCGGCCAATCCGGGCCGCCGCTCCATCCTGAAAAATGGCCTGCTGGGCCTGTCGATCCTGCCGATGCTGGGAACGCTGGCCGCGTGCGACGATGACGACGACGTAACGCCGACGCCTGCACCGACGCCGACCCCCACACCCACGCCGACCCCCGCCCCCAGTTACGGGATCAACTTCGCGCCGGTAGCCCTCAACCAGAACGACACCGTCACCGTGCCGACCGGCTACACCGTCGACGTGTTGCTGAAGGCGGGCGATTCGGTCGAAACTGGCACCCCCTATTCGGGCAGCTTCCCGACCCCCGCCGATGCCGAGAAATGGGCGGGCGGCAATCATGACGGCATGGAATATTTCACCCTGACCGGCGCGGACGCCAATGCAAGCGGCCTGCTGGTGATGAACCACGAACTGCCTGACTTTAATATCCTGTTCTCCGGCAGCTATAACGCCGCGACCGCCACGGCCGACCAGAAGGCGCTTGCCCTTTCCGCCGTAGGTGTCTCCGTGATCGAGATCGCCAAGGGCACGGACGGCAAATGGGCAGTCAAGGCTGGATCGAAATATAACAAACGCTATACCGGCAACACCAGCTATCGCGTTGGCGGCCCCGCCGCTGGCCAACTGTCGGGCACCATCAAGGGCACACTCAATAATTGCTCGTCGGGGAGCACCCCCTGGGGCACCTACCTGACCTGTGAAGAGACGATGGATAACTATCTCGATCCGACACAGCCTGCCACAAATTATGGCTGGGTGGTCGAGATCGACCCCTATCAGGAACTGGCCGCACCGACCAAGCGCACAGCCATGGGCCGCTTCAACCATGAAAATGTCGCCTATATGACGGACAGCAATCAACGTGTCGCCTTTTACATGGGTGACGACAACACGCCCGGCTGTATCTACAAATTCATTCCTGAGCGGGCGTTCAACAGTACCAACCGGGCGGCCAATATCGGCCTGCTCGATGACGGTACGCTCTATGTCGCCCGTTTCAACGCGGACGGCACAGGTGAATGGCGCGCCCTGGTGCAGGGCCAGAACGGTCTGGTCGCAGGCGCCAGCGATCCCGGTAATACCAGCCAAAGCACAACCGTGCCGACCCCCACGGTCGTTAATTTCAACTTCCAGTCCGACGTATTGATCAATACCCAGTCGGCTGCCCGGGTTGCTGGCGGCACGATCATGGATCGACCCGAATGGCTGACGGTCGCGCCTGACAACAGCGCGATCTACTGCACGCTCACCAATAACAGTGGCCGCCGCGTCACCGACGCCGCCAATCCGCGTGTCACCAACCTGCACGGCCATATCATCAAGTTCAAGGAAGAGGCCAACTCGCCGCTGGCGACGAAGTTTACCTGGGAAATCTTCCTGCTGGCGGGCGATCCCAAATTGTCAGCCGGTGGCAGCAATCTGGTGGGTAATATCAACGGTGACACATTCTCAAGCCCCGATGGCCTACGCATCGATCCCAAGGGTCGCATGTGGGTCCAGACCGACCATAGCGTGCCGGGCAGTTCGGGCGTTACTGGCCTGACCATTGACGCGGCCTTCGGCCATAATGCGATGTTCCATGTGGATCAGGTCAGCAAGCTGTCGAAGCGTTTCCTGGTGGGGCCGCTGGGTTGCGAGATTACCGGCCTCGCCTATACGCCGGACCTCAACACCTTCTTTGTCAATATTCAGCATCCAACGGGCAACTGGCCGGTGTCGGGGCAGCAGCCCCGTTCCTCGACCATCGTCGTTCGCCGCACCGACGGTACAGCGGTCGGTAACTGAGGCCAGGACGGGAATCCCCGGCCTTCGGGTCGGGGATTTTCGAAAAAGGCAAGGCAGCAACAAGGAAAGGCCCGTTCCCTTAAGGGAGACGGGCCTTTTTCCTGTTCCGGCATTAAGCCTGGATGCCTTGATCCCAAACGTGGTTCGGGATGATCTTTGGCAGCTTGCGCTACCGTCAGATCACTTGATCTTGGCTTCCTTGAACTCGACATGCTTGCGCACGACGGGGTCATATTTGCTGAAGCTCAGCTTTTCGGTCTTCGTGCGCGGGTTCTTCTTGGTGACGTAGAAGAAGCCGGTGTCAGCGGAGCTGACGAGTCTGATCTTGACGGTCGCTGGCTTAGCCATGGCCCAAATCCTTGGTCTTGAAAAATCGACGAAAAAGAAAAGCGGCCCCAACCGGACCGCCCCGTTCCAGCGGTGCCCATTGGGCGAGATTCGCGCTGCTGTCAAGGGTTGGGTGCAGGTGCGGCATAGAGAATGGCGTAGTTTACGTGGTCTTAATCCCTCGCGCGCATGATCGCTATTGGGGCAACAGGCCAAGGGGGACGATCCCATGCGACAGGATGCGACACTGGTGATTCGGGCCGACATATTGCGGCGTATCGACGCGCTGGCGGCACAGCGCGGGCATCTGTCCGCGTCGCGCATCCATGATGAGGTCGACCAGATCCGCCATATCGCCCGCAGCTTTCACTTCGACGCGGTGGAAGGGCTGGCCGACACATTGCAGAGCGTAATTTCCGTCAACGGCCATGGCCCGACCGTCCTCTCCTATCTGGACCTTATGCGCGAGGCGGCGGTCGAGATGGTCGTGATTCCGGCCTCTCATATCCTCGTTTCCCCGATCCAGCCGCACCTGCGCGCCTGATACGTAGCTGATATAAGCCGGACGTGGATGCTCTGCTGACAGCTTTGCTCGGTTGCCTGTTGGGTGAGATGGGCGACAAGAGCCAGTGGCTGGTGCTGGCGCTGGCCAGCCGATATCAGCGCGATGGTGTGGTTCTGGCGGGCGTCGCTATCGCTGCCGCCTGTAACGCCGCGCTTTCGGCGGCTGCGGGGGCTTTGTTGGCGCCGATGCTGGCGGGCAATGCGCGCCTTCTTTTCCTCGCGCTCGCCATCCTGTTCCTTGGCGTGGGCATGGTGTTTCGGGTCAAGCGGCCTGATATGCTGGACGGGTGGAAGCTGGGTGCTTTCCTGACCACCGCTTTTGGTCTTTTCATCCTGGGATTCGGGGACGGGCCGCAATTCCTGATTCTGGGCATTGCGACGCGCACCGGTGATCCGGTTATGGCTGCTATCGGCGGCGCGGTTGGCGTGACGCTGGCGGCGGTGCCGGTCATCGCGCTGCGCGAGCAATTTTATCATCATGGGGCGTTACGCGCGGTGCGGTTGGGCGGCGGCGTGATGCTGTTGGTCGTTGGCGGATTGATCGCGGCCTCTGCGTTGGCCATTCTCTGATCGATCCACTCAATCAGGCCAAGTGAAAATATCGGGCACCGTTTCGTGGCACCAACTTGACGGCGGGTCGTTATTGAGCCGAAACCAAGGCATCGAACTGGAGGACCCCTGCATGACCGCCCCCGACCTTAAAACCCCGACCGACCTGAAAAGCAATGCCACCAAATCCGTGGCCGAAGCGTTGAACGGCGTGCTCGCCGACAGCTATGCGCTGTATTTCAAGACCAAGAATTTTCACTGGCATGTGTCCGGCCCGCATTTCCGCGATTATCATTTGATGTTCGACGATCAGGCGGGGCAGATATTGGCGACCACCGATCTGATCGCGGAGCGGGTTCGCAAGACGGGCAACACGACCTTGCGGTCGATCGGCGACATTTCCCGGCATCAGACTGTCAAGGATAATGACGCCGATTATGTGAGCGCCGCCGACATGCTCAACGAATTGCGCGAGGATAATCTCAAGCTGGTCGAAGCGCTGCGCGCCACCAAGGCCGCGGCGACCGAGGCTGGCGACAATGCGACCGAAGGCATTGTTGACGACTGGACCGACCAGGCCGAAGAGCGCGCCTGGTTCCTGTTCGAAGCGGGCCGCAACGCGTAAGACTATCCGATCTTCAACGCCGTCCGGTAAATTCCGGGCGGCGTTTTTGCAGGAAGGCAGCGACGCCCTCCTGCCCATCGGGGCCAGCGGCGGCGGAGGCGATGCCGCGGGCCTCCACCTCCAATTGGGCTTCCAGACCGGCGCCATAGCTGGCGAGAAGCTGTGCGCGGACCGTGCCGATCGCGCCGGTCGCAGCGGCGGCCAGTTTACGCGCCGTCGTCATAGCCTCTTCCGTCAAAGATTCATCGGCAACCGTGCGGGTGACGAGGCCAATTTTCGCCGCCTCCTCAGCGTCGATTCGCTCATTGGTCAGTAGCATCTCCTGAGTGCGGCGCAGGCCGATGAGGCGTGGCAGCAGCCAGGTCGCGCCGCCATCCGGGGTCAGGCCGATGCCGGGATAGCCGGGCGTGAAATTGGCCGATGCCCCGGCGATAACGATATCGCCCATGATGGCGAGGCCCAGCCCCGCGCCGGCGGCGGGGCCGTTGACGGCGCATAATAGCGGCTTGTTCATGCGCGCAAGGCGCGATGTCGCCATGTGCAGCGTGCCGGCCAGCTCGCTCAGCACCTGTCCGGCGCGTGTCCCTGCCGACTGCATCAGGCCGATGTCGCCGCCCGCGCAGAACATGCGCCCTGCCCCGGTCAGCACCACGCAGCGCACGCTCTCATCCTGATCGACGTCGATCGCCGCCTCGACCAGCCCGCGCGCCAACGCCGGGTTGATGGCGTTGAACTGGTCGGGACGATTGAAGGTGATGGTGGCGACCGCACCGTCGCGGCTCAGGGTTACGGCGTCGGTCACGGCTATCACTCTCCTTTTGCGATCGGCTCTATGGCCAATATTTCTATTGCTCCGTCTCGCCCGACGAAATCCACGCTTTCGTGGACTTCAACGTCCATCATCGCGCGGGCGAGCGGCGCGGAAAAGGCAATGCGCCCTTCTGCCGGATCGGCCTCGTCATCGCCGACGATGGCGATGCGCTTGTCCTGCCCGTTCAGGCGATAGGTGACACGGGTGCCGAAGGCGACGACGTGGCCATCGGGCACGGGCATCAGCTCCGCCGTCGCCAGCCGGGTACGCCAGTAACGCAGGTCGCGTTGCAGTTTCTTGCGGGGTTCCTCGTCGGTCTCTGCCGCGACGGCGGCTTCCAGCCCCTCGACCTTCGTTCGGGTAAGGGCAAGGCCACGGGCGGTCACGCGGTTGGGACCGGGCGGGATCGGCAGCTCGAACTTGGGTTCCAGATGTTCGTCATCGCCCTCACGGCGAAAGGCGACGCTCATGGCATCAATCCTCGTCGAACAGGCCGGCGAGTTGTTCGACCATCATGCCGCCAAGCTGTTCGGCGTCCATGATGGTGACGGCGCGGCGATAATAGCGGGTGACGTCATGGCCGATGCCGATCGCCACCAATTGCACTGGCGAGCGATTCTCGATCCAGTCGATCACCTGACGCAGATGCCGCTCCAGATAGGTACCGCTGTTGACCGACAGCGTCGAATCATCGACCGGCGCGCCATCGGAGATCACCATCAATATCCGGCGCTCTTCATTACGGGCGATAAGGCGTGCGTGCGCCCACAGCAGCGCCTCGCCGTCGATATTCTCCTTGAGCAGCCCCTCGCGCATCATCAGGCCCAGATTCTTGCGCGCACGCCGCCACGGCTCGTCCGCCTTCTTGTAGATGATGTGGCGCAGGTCGTTGAGGCGGCCGGGCAGCGGCGGGCGACCGGCGGTCAGCCATTCCTCACGCGCCTGTCCGCCCTTCCAGGCGCGGGTGGTGAAACCCAATATTTCAGTCTTCACGCCGCAGCGTTCCAGCGTGCGGGCCATGATGTCGGCGCTGATTGCGGCGATGCTGATCGGGCGGCCGCGCATCGAGCCGCTATTGTCGATCAGCAGGGTAACGACGGTGTCGCGAAATTCCGTGTCGCGCTCGACCTTGTAGGACAACGAGTGGGTCGGGTCGATGACGATGCGGGCGAGGCGTGCGGCGTCGAGCATCCCCTCCTCCTGATCGAAGTCCCAACTGCGCGACTGTTGCGCCATCAGGCGGCGTTGCAGGCGGTTGGCGAGCTTCGTGACCGCGCCCTGAAGACTGACGAGCTGCTGGTCGAGGAAGCCGCGCAGGCGCAGCAGTTCATCCTCGTCGCACAGTTCCTCCGCCGTGACGATCTCGTCATGGCGGGTCGTATAGGGCTTATAGTCGAAGCCGGGGGGCAGGTCGGACAGCGGGCGATTGGGGCGGACGGGCATCATGCCCTCCTCCCCCATCTCGTCGGCGCCTTCCTCGCTGTCGGCGTCGAACTCGTCGCTATAATCCTGTTCGCCGTCCTCCGTGTCGCCGCCCTGATCGTCGGCGCGGGCTTCGGCATTCATGTCGCTGTCACCGGGCTGATCCTCGCCCGAATCGCCCTCTTCCTGCTGCTCCTCCTGATCCTCGCCCTCCTGCTCCGACTCGCTTTCGTCGGTTTCGGGGGGGGCGTCGGCATCGACCAGTTCCAGATGCTCCAGCATCGCCTGCGCCAGCTTCTGAAAGGCGCGCTGATCGTCGAGCGCCAGGCCGAGCGCATCAAGGTCGGCTCCGGCCTTATCCTCGATCCACTGGTCGATCATCGCCATCGGGGCGGCGACATCCTCGGGAATGGGCTGGCCGGTCAGCCGCTCGCGCACCTTGAGCGCCAGTGCGGTCGAGAGCGGCACTTCGTCGGCGGAGCGGGCGCGGCGGATGGGATCGGATTTGAGCCGCATCTCCAGCGCGCTGTTGAGATTGTCGCGGACCCCCGCCATCGACCGCGCGCCGATCGCCTCCACCCGCGCCTGCTCGACCGCGTCATAGACGGCGCGCGCCACCGCTTCGCCGGGGGCATGGGCGGCATGGATGCGGGCATTGTGATGGCGCATCTTCAGCGCATTGGCGTCGGCAAAGCCACGTGCCAGCGCGACCTGATCGGCGGGCAGGGTGCGACCGGGGGTGGGCACCTTGATCGCCTTGCCCGCCATATGCGGGGCGTCGGCGGTGAAGCCAACCTCCACCTCCGCGTCGCGCGTGATCGCCCGCGCCGCGCCGGACAGCACGTCCTTGAATGCGTCGAGGGGGGAGCGATCGGCCATGATGTCAGGCGGCGAAGACGGGCCTCAGCCCGCCTTCCCCACCACGCTTTCGGGCAGATCCATGCCGAAGACGCGCTGATAATATTCGGCGACCAGCGCGCGTTCCGCCTCATCGCATTTGTTGAGGAAGGACAGGCGGAAAGCGAAGCCGACATTCTTGAAGATCAGCGCGTTCTGCGCCCAGCTTATGACTGTGCGGGGGGACATGACGGTCGAGATGTCGCCGTTGACGAAGCCCTGACGGGTCAACTCCGCCACCTTGATCATATTCTCCACTTCCTTGCGGCCGCCCTCATGGTCGTATTCGCCGGACTTGGCGAGGACGATCTGGGCCTCCGTCGCGGCGGGCAGATAGTTCAGGGTGACGACCAGATTCCAGCGGTCCATCTGGCCCTGATTAATCTGCTGCGTGCCGTGATAGAGGCCGGTCGTGTCGCCAAGGCCGACCGTGTTGGCGGTCGCGAACAGGCGGAAATGCGGGTTGGGACGGATAACGCGGTTCTGGTCGAGCAGGGTCATCTTGCCGTCCGTCTCCAGCACGCGCTGGATCACGAACATGACGTCGGGGCGACCCGCATCATATTCGTCGAACACCAAGGCGACCGGACGCTGGAGCGACCACGGGAGCAGGCCTTCCTTAAATTCCGTGACCTGCTGCCCGTCCTTCAGCACGATGGCGTCGCGACCCACCAGGTCGATACGACTGATATGCGCGTCCAGATTGATGCGGATGCACGGCCAGTTCAGGCGGGCGGCCACCTGTTCGATATGGGTCGACTTGCCGGTGCCGTGATAGCCCTGAACCATCACGCGGCGGTTGAAGGCAAAGCCCGCCAGAATCGCCAATGTCGTGTCCGGGTCGAACACATAGGCGGGATCAAGGTCGGGGACGCGTTCGTCGGCCTGCGAAAAGGCGGGGATCTTCATGTCCACGTCGATGCCGAAAATATCGCGCGCATTAACCTCGCGGTCGGGCCGCTCCAGCAGCGTTTCGTCGCGCGTATCGGGCTGGACGTTGGAAATGTCGGTCATGATCGGTGTCAGTCTTTCTGCGAGTCCTTATTGCCCCTAACCCAAGGGGCAAGCGCCTGTCGATAGAGTGGCGATGGCACGGGCGTGGATCAAGCTGCCCATTCCGACAGATTGGCCTCCTGCCCTATCAACGCCAAACCATGGGCGATGGAGGTCAGTTCCCCGCCGGTGGCGATACGGTCTGCTCCAAAGCGCGCTTCGAAGATGCGGCGGATGGCTGGGATCAGCGACGATCCGCCGGTCAGGAAGATGCGGTCGATGGCATCGGGGGCGACGGCGGCCCTCTCCAATGCGCGGTCCACCGTTGCCTCGATCCGGGCGATGTCAGGGGCGATCCAGCGTTCGAAATCGGCGCGGGTGACGTCGGCTTCGATTGACAGGCCGCCACCGCTGAAGTGGAAATGGGCGTTTTCGCTGTCGGACAGGGCGCGCTTCAATTGTCCGACCGAATCATAGAGCGGATAGCCCAGTTCCTGCTCGATCACGGTGATCATCCGGCCGATGGCGGGGCCGTCAATCGCGCTTTTCTGAAGCCGCGCCAGTTCCTCCATCGTCCGCCGGTTCCGCATCAGCGCCAGACGTGACCAGTCGGCGAAGTCGGCGAAATAGCTGCGGGGAATTTCCAGTTCTTTGTCGAACGATTTGTAGCTACTGCCCTTCCCCAGCATCGGCAGCACCAGATGGTCGAGGATGCGATAGTCGAAACGGTCGCCCGCAATGCCGATGCCCGCCGACCCCAGCGGCTCGCAACGCCGCGCCGCGCCGGGCGCCGCCACGCGCACGATCGAAAAATCGCTGGTGCCGCCGCCAAAGTCCGCGACCAATAGGGTGGCGGGATCGGTCAGGCGGCTGGCATAGCTGAACGCTGCGCCCAGCGGTTCATAGACATAGTGGATTTCGCTGCCGAACCCCTTGAACATGGCGTCATAGCGTTGTCGCGCCAGTGCCTCGTCAGGGCGCGAGCCTGCATATTCGACCGGGCGGCCCACGACGATCCGCTCTGGCCGCGCGTCCAGCCCGCCCCTGGCATGGCCGATCATCCGCTCCAGAAAGCGCTGGCCCAGTTCCTCGAAGCGATAGCGTTTGTCGAAAATGCTCGCGCTTTCGAAGATCGGGCTGGCGGCGACCGACTTGAACGACTGGATGAAGCGGCTGTCCTGCGGATATTCCAGATATTCGGCGATCGCCCATGGCCCCGCCTCATGCGCGATCGTCTTGCCATCGTCGCCATGCCAGAAACACAGCGCCGACCGGAAGACCGCGCCGCTTGCCTGCCCGCCGACGAAATCGACCAGTTGCGATTCACCGTCATTGGCGATGGCAGCAACGCTATTGGTCGTGCCGAAGTCGAGGCCCAGGGCGCGGGACTGCATGATCATTCTCCGGGATGGCTGGGGGCGGCGCCTATGGCAGTCGTACCCTGCAATAGCAAGGTGATGCTACGGGATCGGATCAGGCGAAGGCTGCGGCCTTGCGCAGATGTCCATAGGCTTCGATCACGCCCTGAAGCGCCCCTTCATGGCTGCGGTCACCGCCATTATGATCGGGGTGATAGCGGCGCACCAGTTCGGTGTAGCGCTGGCGCAGCGCCTTTCGGTCGGCGTCGACAGCAAGGCCCATGACGTCGAGCGCCTTGCGATCATCGGCGGAGAGCATCCGGCCATCATCCCGCATTTTCTGCGCGCGCGCGGCGCGGTCCATCCGTTCGCGAAACTTTGCGCTGATGGCGTCCAGAGGATCGGAGAAGTCGGCCCATTTGGGCGGCGGGGTGGTGCCGTTGGTAGAAAAGGCCCGCGTCTCCCGCTCCCATCCCGCAAAGGGGCGTTGCGCCGCCTCGATCTCGTCAGGGGTCATGCCGCTGAAGAAATTATAGCCCTGATTGAAGGCGCGCACATGGTCGAGACACAGCCAGCGCCAGCGCGGCCCCTCATGCCCGCCGCCCTGTCCTTCCGGCGGCGGCGCACGAAATTCGCCCGATTCCTCGCAGCCGGGGGCTGCGCAGGGGCGATCACTTTCCACGCGGCCATGGAAGCGGTTGAAACGGCGGTTCGAGAAGGGATCGGTAGCCAAGTCTATCCTGATGCAAGTCGGTTCGGATTTGCCTATATAGGCGCAATGACCCAGATGCTCAAAGGCCCGGTGGCCACAGAAATCGAGGCGCGGCTGCGCGCTGCCCTGAACCCGCAACAACTCGACGTGATCGACGACAGCGAAAAGCATCGCGGCCATGCCGGGCATGACGGATCGGGCGAAAGCCATTTCACCGTCGAGATCGTGGCGGACCGTTTCGTGGGAGAGAGTCGCGTCGGCCGTCAGCGGCTGGTCAACGCCGCGCTCGCCGAACTGCTGCGCGACAAGGTGCACGCGCTGGCGATCAAGGCGCGGGCGCCGGGGGAGTGACCGGTCGGCCCACGCGTCCATCGGCCCGGCTGTTGCTGTGCGATCCGGACGGGCGCCTGTTGCTCTTTCGGTTTACGCCGCCTGATCGCGCGCCCTTCTGGTGTACGCCGGGCGGAGCGCTCGATCCGGGGGAGGATTTTCCCGATGCGGCCCGCCGCGAATTGCTGGAGGAGGTCGGGCTGATCGCTGAGCCGGGGCCGGTGGTCGCCGTTCGCCACGCTACTTTTGTCAGCCTGGAGGGTGTGGAGGTGGATGCGGAGGAGCAATATTTCCTCGTCCACGCGCCCGACGACCGGGTCGATCCCTCGCGCCACACCGCACTGGAAAGACGCGTGATGCAAAGCTGGCGCTGGTGGACGCCCGAGACTCTGGCCGCCTGTACCGAAGCCTATTTTCCCGTCGACCTCATTCCGCTCTGGACCGGGTTGGTTGGAGCGCAACCGCTGGAGACGCTTTCATGACGTTAGACGACCTGATCATCCAGACGATTGCGCCCACCACCCACAATCTGGGTGATTTCAAAGTACATCGCGCGTTGCCCGCCAAGGGGCGGACGATGGTGGGACCGTTCATCTTCTTCGATCAGGCCGGGCCTGCGCGGATTGCGCCGGGACAGGGGGTCGACGTGCGGCCGCATCCGCACATCAACCTGGCGACCGTCACCTATATGTATGAGGGGTCATTCCTGCACCGCGATTCACTGGGGACCGAGCAGTTGATCGAGCCGGGCGCGGTCAATCTGATGACGGCGGGCAAGGGCATCGTCCATTCAGAACGGTCGCCGGACGAGGAGCGCGTGAAACTGTCGAAGCTATCGGCGATCCAGACCTGGCTGGCGCTGCCCGAGCGTGATGAGGAAATGGACCCTGCCTTTGAACATGTGAGCGAGGGTGGCCTGCCGATCATCGACTGCGGCCATGCCCGCGCGCGGGTGATCATGGGCACGCTATGGGGCGAAACGGCGCCCGTCACCACCTACGCCAACACCATCTACGCTGACATATTGCTGATGCCCGGTGGCAGCGCGCCGATCGACGCGGGCGCGGAAGAGCGGGCCATCTATGTGTCTGGCGGGGACGCGGCGCTCGACGGCGTCGCGCTGGCGCCGCAGACGCTCTACGTGCTGCGGCCCGGCGTTTCCGCGACGCTGTTCAGCGTTGATGGCGGGCGCGTGATGCTGTGTGGAGGAGAGGCCTTTTCCTCGCCCCGCCATGTCTGGTGGAATTTCGTATCGTCCAGCACTGACCGGCTGATGCAGGCGCGTGAGGATTGGGAGGCGATGCGCTTTCCCCTGATCCCCGGCGACGATCAGGAGTTTATCCCGATCCCGCAGGGACGGCCCAAGACGGTCAGCTATCCGTGACGCATGGGATTCCAGCCGTTGCCCTTTCCCCCCGCGCGCAGTAAAGGCCGCCGGTCATGACCCGCCCCCTCACCCTCGCCATTCCCAAAGGCCGTATCCTGGAAGAAGCGCTGCCCATGCTGGCGCGCGTCGGGATCGAGCCGGAAGCGGATTTCCACAACAGCAAGTCGCGCGCGCTGCGTTTCGCCACCAATCGGCCGGATGTGTCGATCATCCGGGTGCGCGCGTTCGACGTGGCGACCTTCGTCGCGCATGGTGCGGCGCAGATCGGCATTGTTGGATCGGACGTGGTCGAGGAGTTCGATTATTCTGAACTCTACGCGCCCGTCGATCTCGATATCGGGCATTGCCGCCTGTCGGTCGCCGAGCCGGAGGGGCTGGACGGGGAAAATGAGGCGGCGTTGAGCCATGTGCGCGTCGCCACCAAATATCCCCACCTCACCCGCAAGCATTTCGAGGCGCAGGGGCTTCAGGCTGAATGCGTGAAGCTGAACGGCGCGATGGAGCTGGCGCCCTCGCTGGGCCTGTCGCGGCGGATCGTCGATCTCGTCTCGTCGGGTGCGACGCTGAAGGCCAATGGCCTGGTCGAAACCAGCGTCATCATGCAGATTTCCGCGCGGCTGATCGTCAATCGCGCCGCCTATAAGATGCGCTCGGCTGAACTGGTGCCACTGGTCGAGGCGTTTCGCCGGGCCGTCGGGGTGCGCGATGCCGCTTAGGCTCGACAGCCGGGAGGCGGGCTTTGCTACTGCCTTCGCCGCGCTGGTCGATGCCCGGCGAGAGGCGGACAAGGATGTGTCGCGGGACGTGACGGCGATTCTCAAGCGCGTTCGGGCCGAGGGCGATACGGCGCTGGCCGACTATACGCAGCGGTTCGACCGGCATGATCTTGACGTGAGCGGCTGGGCGGTGACGCCCGCCGAGTGCCGCGCGGCGCTGGACGGTATTTCGACCGAGTTGCGCGATGCGCTGGAACTCGCGGCGGACCGGATCGCGACCTATCACCGCAAGCAGAAACCTGTGGACAGCGACTCTGTCGATGCGGCGGGCGCGCGGCTGGGCGCGCGCTGGAGCGCTGTCGATGCGGCGGGCCTCTATGTCCCCGGCGGGCGGGCCGCCTATCCCAGCTCGCTGCTGATGAATGTCATTCCTGCCAAGGTCGCGGGCGTCGAACGGATAACGATGGTCACGCCGACCCCCAATGGCGAGATTAATCCGCTGGTGTTGGCGGCTGCGGCTATCGCTGGGATCGAGGAAATCTGGCGAGTGGGCGGCGCGCAGGCGATCGCAGCGCTTGCTTACGGTACTGACCGGATCAAGCCTGTCGATGTCATCACAGGCCCCGGCAATGCCTGGGTCGCGGAGGCCAAGCGCCAGCTTTACGGCGTCGTGGGCATCGACATGGTGGCGGGACCGTCGGAAATCGTTGTCGTGGCCGACGCGAAAAATGATCCGGACTGGATTGCCGCCGATCTGCTCAGCCAGTCGGAACATGATCCGACCAGCCAGTCTATCCTGTTCACCGATGACGCGGCCTTTGCCGATGCCGTCGCGACGGCGGTCGAGCGGGCGATCCCGCACCTACATACCGCAGCGGTTGCGCGGACCAGTTGGGATGCCAATGGGGCTATCATATTGGTCCCCGATCTGAACGAAGCCATTCCGCTGTGCGACCGTCTTGCGCCCGAGCATCTCGAACTGGCGGTGGACGATCCTGATGCGCTGTTCGCACAGGTGCGCCATGCCGGGTCGGTGTTTCTGGGCCGGATGACCCCTGAAGCCGTTGGCGATTATGTGGCCGGGCCGAACCATGTGCTGCCGACTGGGCGCCGTGCGCGCTTTTCCTCGGGCCTGTCGGTGCTCGATTTCATGAAGCGTACCAGCTTTCTCAGCCTCGACCGCGCCGCCATCGGCGCGATCGGCCCGGCGGCGGTGGCGCTGGCACAGGCCGAGGGGCTGCCTGCCCATGCCGCTTCGGTGGCGCTTCGACTCAAATAACGCAGTTGTGGCGCGCTTTCGACAAGCGGCGCCAGACCGTCTATGGAAAGACCTATGAACCAACGCTCACGATCCCGCTCCGCCGCGCGCCTTGGCGCGGTGCAGGCCCTGTACCAGATGGAGATGGAAGGCACACCGTTGCCCACCCTCCTCCACGAGTTCCATCAGCATCGGCTGGGGGCGACGATCGAGGATGTAACCTACACGCAGGCGGAGGAAGGGTTTTTCGACGATGTCGTTGCAGGCGTGGATGCGCGACGGGAAGAGATTGACGGCCTGATCGCCGAAAAATTGTCGACCGGCTGGAGCCTCGACCGGCTCGACCGGCCCATGCGCCAGATATTGCGCGCGGGCACGTATGAGTTGCTGGCACGCAAGGATGTGGCGGTCGCGACCGTCATCAGCGAATATGTCGATGTGGCCCATGCCTTTTACGACAAGCGCGAGGCCGGCTTTGTCAACGGTCTGCTGGATGCCGTGGCCAAGGGCGCGCGGGTCTGATCCTCTGATGGATATGAGCGCGTGAGTGGAGAGGCGGCGTTCCTGACGCTGCTGCGCGGCATGGCCACCGACCCTGCCGCGCGCGGCTTGTCCGATGACGCGGCGCTACTGGAAATCGGCGGTGTGCGACTGGTGATTACCAGCGACACGCTGGTCGAGGGAGTTCATTACCTTCCCACCGATCCGCCCGCGGATATCGGCTGGAAACTGGCGGCGGTGAATCTGTCGGACCTTGCGGCCAAGGGCGTGCGGCCGGTGGGCTGCATCATGAACTATGCCCTGTCGGGCGACGCGGCGTGGGATGCCGCTTTTTTGAAGGGGCTGAGCGAGGCGCTGGGGCGGTACGCGATGCCGCTGCTGGGCGGAGACACCGTGGCGATGCCGAAGGGCGCGCCGCGCAGCTACAGCCTGACCGCGATTGGCGAAGCGTCCGGCAACGTCCCGGCACGCGCGGGCGCACAGGCCGGAGACAGGCTCTATGTCAGCGGGCCGGTCGGTGATGCCGGGATTGGGCTGGAACTGGCGCGGGCTGATCCCGAAGTATCGGGGCCGCTGGTCGAGGCTTATCGCCGCCCGCGACCGCGCATGGCCGAAGGGGCGCTGTTGGCGCCGCAGGTGCATGCGATGATGGATATTTCCGATGGCCTGCTGATCGACGCGACGCGGATGGCGGCGGCCAGCGGGCTGGCTGTGACCATCGACCATATTCCCTTGTCCGACGCGCTGATGCGGGTGCGGGGCGCGAGCAGCGCGACGATGCTTGCTGCGGCGCGGGCGGGGGATGATTATGAACTGCTGTTCGCCCTGCCTGCCGGGGTGGCTGCGCCGGTGATGGCGATCCCGGTGGGGCGTTTCGTGGCTGGATCTGGGCTGACACTGATGATCGACGGGGCGGTGATGCCCCTGCCCGATAGCCTCGGCTGGGAGCATGGCGAGATTTAAGGACGCGTCCACAAATTAGCTGGCCGGGGCGTAGTCGCAGGCCAGCGACGGGCGCGACCAATGATCTGCGTGCCCGAACGGACGACCCAGCCCAGCTTTTCCGCCCTGGGCGTGACGACGCGGTGATCCCAGGCCTTTTCGCCCCGGCGTGCGACTTCGCGGGCGATGTCGCCATAAATGCCCGCCGCCGCCAGCACAGCCCAGGCCGCACGCGGTGGCAGGGCGCCGGTGCCGTGGCGCGCACTGGCCTCATAGGCGGCGGCCATCTTTGCGAGGCGCTTGCCCAGCACCGCAAGGCGTGGCCGGACCCAGGGCTTCATATGTTCGCCGGGCGGAATATCCATCTCGACCAGCCATTCTTCGGGCAGGTAGCAGCGGTCGGCGGCCTCATCCTCGCCAATGTCGCGGGCGATATTGGCAAGCTGGAAGGCCAGCCCAAGGTCGCAGGCTCGATCCAGCGTGGCGCCGTCGTCGGGGGCGACGCCCATCAGCACCGCCATCATGCAGCCGACCGCGCCCGCGACATGGTAGCAATAGCGCAACATGTCGTCCTGGCTGCGGGGTCGCCATTCGCGCGCGTCCAGTGCGAAGCCCTCAAGCAGATCATGGGCAAAGCGTTCCGGGATCGCGCATTCGCGCATGACGAGGCCAAAGCCGTCAAAGGCCGAGTCGCCTGTCTCCTCGCCCCGCAACGCTGCGTCGGTCAGGACGCGCATGGTGGACAGGCGCGCCTGCCCGTCCGCGACCCATGTCATCGTGCCGCCATGATCCTGCCCGTCGGCAATGTCGTCGCATTTGCGGCACCAGGCATAGAGCAGCCACGCCCGTTCGCGCGTCTTCCGGTCGAACAGCTTCGACGCCATCGCGAAGGATTTGGACCCCCGCGCGATGCTTGTACGGGCGTGCTGGACGAGGGCCGCGCGGTCGAGAGTCAGAGGTTCGACGCCTTCATGCGCTCGATCGTTTCATGCGGTTCATAGGCGGCCATGCGCTCCAGTAGCCGATCCAGATCAGCGTCCGCGATCAGTATATCCTTATGCTGCGGGCGGATGAAGCCGACGTTGATCATTTGGCTGTTGAAGGCGATCAGCGGGTCATAGAAGCCCGCCACGTTGAGCAGGCCGACCGGCAACTGGTGATAGCCGATCTGCGACCAGCTTATCGCTTCCCACAATTCGTCCATCGTACCGACGCCGCCGGGCAGGGTGATGAAGCCGTCCGACAGATCGGTGAACATCTGCTTGCGCTGGTGCATGGTCTGGACGACGTGCAGTTCGGTGCAACCGCGATGCGCGACTTCCGCCGCGACCAGCTTTTCGGGGATCACGCCGATTACCTCGCCGCCCGCCTCCAGCGCAGCGTCGGCGACCGCGCCCATCAGGCCAAGGCGCCCGCCACCATAGACGACGCCGATGCCGCGCTCCGCCAGCGTGCGCCCGACATGGCGCGCGGCTTCTACATAGGTCGTGTCGGCGGGGCTGGCCGACCCGCAATAGATCGCCAGACGGCGCATGGTCATTTCAAATCCTCCAGCATCAGCGCGGCGGTCGCCTTGGCGCTGCCCACCACGCCGGGAATCCCCGCGCCCGGATGAGTGCCGGCCCCAACCAGATAGAGATTGGGAATCACATCATCGCGATTATGCGCGCGGAACCATGCGCTTTGCGTCAGCAGCGGCTCCAGGCTGAAGGCGCTGCCCATGTGCGCGGCAAGGTCACGGCTGAAGTCCGAGGGCGCATAATGGAACTGGGTGACGATGCGCGAGCGAATATCTGGGATCAGGCGATGCTGGATCTCGTCCAATATCCGCTCGGCATAGAGCGGGCCGATTGTGTCCCAGTCGATCGGCAGCTTGCCCATGTGCGGTACCGGCGCGAGCGCATAGAAGGTTGAATGCCCCTCCGGCGCCATCGACGGATCGGTGACGGTCGGATGATGCAGATAGAGCGAGAAATCCTGCGGCAGCACGCCATAATCATAGATGTCGGTCAGCAGCCCCTCATAGCGCGGCCCGAACAGGATCATATGGTGCGGGATGCCCGGCCAACTGCCCTTGATGCCGAAATGGACGAGGAACAGGCTGGGCGACCATTTCTTGGCCTTTAGTTTTTCGGTCTGCTTCTGGCCGCGGGGATGCTGGCCCAGCAAATCCTTGTAGCTATGCATCAGATCGGCATTGCTGGCGATGGCGTCCGCCTCCCCATGCCAGCCGCTTTGCGTCCGCACGCCGGTCGCGCGGTCGCCATGCGTCTCGATCTCCACGACCGGATCGCCCAGCCGCAGAACGCCGCCCAACCGCTCGAAATGGGTGGCCATGCCCTGCACCAGCCGGTTGGTTCCTCCTCGCGCGAACCAGACGCCGCCGTCCTTCTCCAGCTTGTGAATCAGGGCATAGATGGCGCTGGTGTTCATCGGATTGCCGCCGACCAGCAGCGTGTGGAAGGAGAGTGCCTCGCGCAGTTTCTCGTTCTTCACGAAGGATGACACCATCGAATAGACCGAACGCCAGGCCTGATAGCGGGCCAGCGCAGGTGCGGCCTTTATCATCGAGGCGAAGTCGAGGAAGGCGACCGCGCCCAGCTTGCGATAGCCCTCTTCGAACACGCCAGCGGCATAGTCGAGGAAACGGTCATAGCCCGCGATATCGCCGGGATCGAGCTTGGCGATTTCGGTCCGCAGGCCGGTTTCGTCGTTGGAATAGTCGAAATTGGTGCCGTCGGGCCAGTTGAGGCGATAGAAGGGCGACACCGGCATCAGCGTCACATCCTCGGCCATGTCGTGGCCCGACAGGCGCCACAATTCGGCGAGGCAATCCGGGTCGGTAATGACGGTCGGCCCCGCATCGAAGGTAAAGCCGTCCTTCTCCCACATATAAGCGCGACCACCGGGGCGGTCGCGGGCTTCGACCAGCGTGGTCGCGACGCCAGCGGATTGCAGGCGGATGGCGAGCGCAAGGCCACCAAAGCCCGCGCCGATGACGATGGCAGTCCGAGCCATCAGGCGGAGTGATTCATGATTGCGCGCATGGCGCCCCTTATGGGCACCGGGGGGCGACCGCACAAGATGGAGAGCCGATCGATCGCCGTTGATTGGCCACCATAGAAACGGTCGATGAGAGGCGCGTGAAGGCGATAGAAACGTTGAAAGATGCGGTAGCGCTGGTCCGGCTCCGCCGCGCCGAACAGCATCTTGCCGAGCAGCCGGTAATAACGGCCCTTGCGCCAATGGACGGCAGCGCGGCCGCGGGTCGCGGCCGGGAGGTTG
This sequence comes from Sphingobium aromaticiconvertens, assembly GCF_037154075.1. Taxonomy (NCBI): domain Bacteria; kingdom Pseudomonadati; phylum Pseudomonadota; class Alphaproteobacteria; order Sphingomonadales; family Sphingobiaceae; genus Sphingobium; species Sphingobium aromaticiconvertens. The sequence goes on along the minus strand of NZ_JBANRJ010000001.1, from coordinate 385,283 downwards.
TCGAGCGGCTGCTGTGTCATCCACAGGGCGAAAGCGACGGCGTCCGGCAGCGAATAGCCGGTCATGGGATGGAATAGCCCGCCCCGCACCCCTGCCCGCGCGACGGGATCATCTTTCGGCCAGAAACGGTCGAAGTCGCCGCCATAGACGACTGGCAGCACGCCGGTTTCGCGATGGACATGCGCCTCGATCCGCCAGTCTTGCGCGGCGGCGTAACCGGCGATCCGCGCGTCGATGGCGGCTTCGTCCAGCGCGGGCGAATCGCTATAATAGGTGTCCTCGATGAAGACCGTCCGTTCATCGAATGGCAGCAGATAGACGAAGCGATAGCCGTCGATCTGATCGACCGTCGCATCCATGATGACAGGCCGGGTCAGGCCGTGCGGGTGTTCCAGTCGCAGCGCGCTGCCCACGAATTTTTGCCAGCCGCAGCGTAGCGCCGACAGGTCGCCCCCGCCTCGCGCGTCGATGACGGCTCGCGCGTTGATCGCACGTCCATCGGCCAGTTGAACGTGGGTCGGGGAGATCGCCGCCGCTTCCGCGCCGGTGATGGCGCGGTCGCCCAGCACCGCGCGCAGTCGCGCATCCAGTCGGGCGGACGGTACGCTGTTATAGGGCGTCACCAGTGTGCGACGGTGCGTGGGAAAGCGGACATCATGCCCCTCGGCCCAACGATGGCCGACCAGCGGATCGACCAACCAGCGATCGGCATCCGGTACATCGCCGTCGAAGAAGGACCAGAGATGATTGCCGCCAAACACAGCGTCCCGCTCGACCAGTAGCAGCGATACATCCGGGCAGCGCTCGGCAAAGGCGAGCGCGATCAGGCCACCCGCGAGGCCGCCGCCGATGATCGCCAGGTCGCAGGAGAGGGGTTTGTTCACGGTCGCGGGTCTAGCCCAGCGGGACACGCACGGAAAGCATGGCCTTACCGCCTTGCGCGTCCGACCGGACCGTTGCCAAGCGGAGGCATGAACAGTGGCACGCCCTCCACATCGTAGCGGATCGGCTGGACGCGGGTATGGCGATTGGGATCGAACAGTGGGTTGCCGTCGATCTTTTCATAATCGCGCGCATGATAAACGAGCATGTCGCGGCCTTTTTCGTCCACTGTGAAACTGTTGTGGCCGGGGCCGAACACGCCCTGCTCAGGCGATGTCGTCATCACCGGCGTGGGGGATTTCACCCAGACGGTCGGGTCCATGATGTCGGCATCGTCGCGCGCCGTCAGCATCCCCATGCAATAACGGGCATCGGTCGCGCTGGCCGAATAGGTGAGGAACAGGCGGCCGTTGCGGGGCAGCAGGGCTGGCCCTTCGGCCACTTTATAGCCCTGAATTTCCCATGGGAGGGTCGGCACGGTGAGCCGGGTCGGTTTGGCGCCCAGCGTCGTGGGCGTCGCCAATGGAGCAAGATAGAGGTTCGAATTGGTCGCTATCCCCGGCTCGGTCTGCGCCCAGCAAAGATAGCGGGTGCCGCGATGCACGAAACTGGTCGTATCGAGCGTGAACGTATCCCAGGGCGTCTGCAACTGGCCCAGCACCGACCATGTGCCGTTGAGCACATCGTCGCCATCGCAGGACAGGACATAGGTGCGGATGCGGAATTTCTGGTCACCATCGCCCGCCGCGACATAGATATACCAGCGTTCGTCGATCCTGTGCAGTTCCGGCGCCCAGATATAGCCAGCCATCCGACCGCTGGCCGGTCGACGCCACACCACCACCTCCGGCGCGGTGGCAAGGCCAGCGAGCGTCGATGCGCGTCGCAGGATCACCCGGTCATATTCCGGGACCGAGGCGGTGAAATAATAGTGGCCGTCCTCATGCCGAAGGATCAGCGGATCGGCGCGCTGGCGGATCAGCGGATTGACCAGCGGGCGTCGCGGTCCGCGCTGCTTCTGCGCCAATGCCGGGAGAGCAACGGTGGCGGCCGTCCCGGCGATGAACAGGCGGCGTGACAGGTTGGCCATGGAATTCCTCTATTGGTCTGCAGCTATTATTTGTCGGACTAATAGGGGCTTTGGCAAGTCTGGCTTGAAGCGTCAAAGGGCGAGGCATTGCGTGTATCCTGAATATAGGGTAGGGGGGTATCCTATGCATATCGTTGTTGATCGCCAGAAATTGCTCGACCGGGTCCGCCGCATCGCCGGACAGGTGGGGGCTGTGGAAAAACAATTGCAGGGGAACGCGGGTTGCTCGGAAACGCTGCAACTCGTCGCTTCGGTGCGCGGGGCGGTGGGGAGCCTGATGGAAGAACTGATCGAGCAGCATATGCGCGAGCATGTCGCCCGGCCGGGCCTGACCGATGAAGAGCGGACAGAGGCGTCCGAAGAGATGCTGGCGCTCATCCGGCGGTACGGCAAATGACAATGCACGATGATCATCGCCATCATGGGCACAGCCACGGGCACGACCATGATCATCCTGCGGTTCCGACACCTGCTGACGAGCGGGAGGATGTCGAGGATCGCCACTATTTCGACCATATCTATCTGACGGCTGGACATGACCGGAATGCACGCAAGACGTTGTGGGTCGTCTGGTTGACCGCCGCGACGATGGTGGTGGAGATCGTCGTTGGCTGGACGACGGGGTCGATGGCGCTGCTGGCCGACGGTTTCCATATGGCGACCCATGCGGGCGCGCTGGCGGTTGCCGCCGCCGCTTATGGCTATGCCCGCCGCCATGCCCGCAATCCACGCTATACGTTCGGTACCGGCAAGGTCGGCGATCTGTCGGGTTTTGCTTCGGCGCTTTTGCTGGCGGTTACCGCGCTGTTCATCGCCGTCGAATCAGGAATGCGCTTGTTCCAGCCGGTCAACGTCGCCTTTGGCGAAGCGACATTGGTGGCTGTCATTGGCCTTATCATCAATCTGGTCAGTGCGCTGTTGCTGGGCCATGACCATAGTCACGATCATGGCGGGCACGATCATGGGCAGGCGCATGGCCATGCCGACAATAATCTGCGCGCTGCCTATATTCATGTGCTGACCGATGCGCTGACATCAGTGCTGGCGATCGCGGCGTTGTTGGCGGGGCGTTATCTCGGCTGGCTGTGGCTTGATCCTGCGGTCGGATTGCTGGGGGCGGCGGTGATTGCGCGCTGGGCCTGGGGCTTGATGAAGGATACCGCCGCGATCCTGCTTGATACGGCTGAACCGGCGCGGATGGCGCGGGTGCGGGAGGTAGTGGAAGGGCAGGGGGCAGAGATTCGTGACCTGCATGTCTGGCGCATCGGTCCCCATGCCCATGCTGCCATCGTCAGCCTGTCACCCGGCGCGGACCCGGCGGCCATCCGTCGCAGCGTCAGCGCACTGCCGGGCATGGAGCATGTGACGGTGGAGTGCGTCTGACGATCAGGCGTCAGCCGACCAAGGGTAAACAAGGTTGACGCGACCTTTCAGCGCTGTAGCTTCACCGGCTGACAGTTTCTCAGCCGGTTGGATTGCCTATGCGCTCGACCTTGGTGACGCTGATTGATGGAGTGCGTAGTGCCGGAGCCTTCCTCCCCGGCCGTGCCGTCTTATGCCTTTCGCCCGCCCGACATTCCCTGCGGAGCGGCCGATGAAAGTCATAAAAGGGGGAGAGGAACACTCATGCAAATCGTTTATATCGCCATAGGGTGCGGCCTGCTGGCCGTGCTTTACGGCCTGCTGACCAGTCGGCAGGTACTAGCCGCGCCAGCAGGCAACGAAACCATGCAACAGATCGCTGGCGCGATTCAGGAGGGCGCCCGCGCCTATCTGGGCCGCCAGTATACGACCATCGCCCTCGTCGGCGTCGTGGTTGCCGTGATCGTCGCGTATTTTCTTGGTCTTACCTCCGCCATCGGTTTTCTGATCGGAGCGATCCTGTCGGGTGCGGCGGGCTTTATCGGCATGAACATTTCGGTGCGCGCCAATGTCCGCACGGCGGAGGCCGCGCGCGGCACGCTCCAGAGCGGCCTGACGGTCGCGTTTCGGGCGGGCGCGATTACCGGCATGTTGGTGGCGGGTCTGGCGCTGCTCGCGATCAGCCTGTTTTTCTGGTATCTGACTGGCCCTGCGGGTCATGCGCCCGATGACCGGCTGGTGATCGACAGCCTGGTGGCGCTGGCCTTTGGCGCGTCGCTTATTTCCATCTTCGCGCGACTGGGCGGCGGCATCTTCACCAAGGCCGCCGATGTCGGCGCCGATCTGGTGGGCAAGGTAGAGGCGGGCATCCCGGAGGATGACCCACGCAACCCCGCCGTGATCGCCGACAATGTGGGTGATAATGTGGGTGATTGCGCGGGCATGGCCGCGGATTTGTTCGAAACCTATGTCGTCACGGTCGGCGCGACCATGGTGCTGATCGCGCTGCTGGTGACCGGTGTCGATAATGTATTCAAGATGCAACTGATGTCGCTGCCGCTGATCGTCGGCGGCGTGTGCATCATCACCTCGATCATCGGCACCTATTTCGTGCGGCTGGGCAAAAGCCAGTCGATCATGGGCGCGCTTTACAAGGGCTTTTGGGTGACGGCGATCCTGTCGATCGGTGCCATCTATGCCGCAACGCTTTATACGCTGGGTGATCTAAACACACCCTTCGGCACCGATCTTGACGGGGCGGGCGGTTATACCGGCATGGCCCTGTTCTGGTCGATGCTCGTGGGCCTTGCCGTTACCGGGTTGCTGGTGGTCATCACCGAATATTATACCGGCACCAATTATCGGCCCGTCCGCTCCATCGCGCGTGCGTCGGAAACCGGCCATGGCACCAACGTCATTCAGGGACTGGCCGTCAGTCTGGAATCGACCGCGCTGCCGACGCTGGTGATCGTTGCGGGTATTATCGTGTCGCATCAACTGGCGGGCCTGATGGGCATCGCCTTCGCCGCGACGGCAATGCTGGCGCTGGCGGGCATGGTTGTGGCGCTTGACGCCTATGGCCCCGTTACCGACAATGCCGGTGGCATCGCCGAAATGGCGGGGATGGACGATAGCGTGCGGGTCAAGACCGATGCGCTGGACGCGGTAGGCAACACGACCAAGGCGGTGACGAAAGGCTATGCCATCGGTTCGGCGGGCCTTGCCGCGTTGGTGCTGTTTGGCGCCTATACGCAGGATCTCGATTATTATGGCGCGGCCCTGGGACTGACGGCGCCCGTCGATTTCTCTCTCCAGAACCCCTATGTTATCGTGGGTCTGCTGCTAGGGGCGTTGTTGCCCTATCTGTTCGGGGCGATGGGCATGACGGCTGTCGGCCGGGCCGCAGGTGACGTGGTCAAGGACGTGCGGGAACAGTTCGCCACGAACAAGGGCATCATGGATGGCACCAGCAAGCCCGACTATGCCCGTACCGTCGATCTGGTGACCAAGGCGGCGATCAAGGAAATGATCATACCCAGCCTGCTGCCCGTGCTGACGCCCATCATCGTCTATTTCGTCATTCGCGCGGTGGCGGGTGTCTCCAACGGCTTTGCCGCGCTGGGTGCGCTGTTGCTCGGCGTGATCGTCTCCGGTCTGTTCGTCGCCATTTCGATGACGTCGGGCGGCGGCGCGTGGGACAATGCCAAGAAATATATCGAGGACGGGCATCATGGCGGCAAAGGGTCGCAAGCGCACAAGGCGGCGGTGACGGGCGATACCGTCGGCGACCCCTACAAGGATACCGCTGGCCCTGCGGTTAATCCGATGATCAAGATCACCAATATCGTCGCGCTGCTATTGCTGGCGGCATTGGCGCATGGGGCCTGATCGCCGCTAGAAAATGAAGGACAGACTGTCAGCCCCGCTCCATGCAGTCGAGCGGGGCTGATTATTTTTCCGGGCAAACTGCCCACCGCTCCCATCGCGCGCCCTTGTGATGCCCGATACCCAAGGCCTATATCGCGGCGCATGAACGCCGAACCCTTTCGCTCGCAATTGGCCGCCCTTGATCAACGGGGGCGGTTGCGACATCTGGTCCAGCGGGCGGGCCGTGACTTTGCTTCCAACGACTATCTGGGGCTGTCGTCCGACCCGATCATCGGGCAGGCGGTGGCCGATGCTCTGGGGCGCGGCGTGCCCGTGGGGTCGGGCGGATCGCGGCTGTTGCGCGGTAACGCGCCCGAGCATGAGGGGCTGGAGGCGAAAGCGGCAGATTTCTTCAGGACGCAGGCGGCGCTGTTCGTTGCCAACGGCTTTGTCGCCAACCTTGCGCTTTTCGGTACCTTGCCCCAGCGCGGCGACCTGATCGTCGCGGATGAGCTGATCCATGCGAGCGCGCATGACGGCATCCGCCAGTCGAAGGCGAGCGCGCTTTTTGCCCGGCACAATGACGTGCAGAGTTTCGACGACCTGATCACCGGATGGCGGACAGAGGGCGGCAAGGGCCGGGTGTGGATCGGCGTCGAGACGCTTTATTCCATGGATGGCGACATGGCGCCGCTCGGCGAACTGGCAAAGCTGGCGGCGCGGCATGACGCGATGCTACTGCTGGACGAGGCGCATGGAACCGGCGTTTTCGGACCCAATGGTCGAGGCCTGTCGGCGGGGTTGGACGGGCTGCACAATGTCGTCACGCTCCATACCTGCGGCAAGGCGCTGGGGGTGGAGGGGGCGTTGATCTGTGGGCCGCGCCTGTTCATCGACTATCTCATCAATCGGGCGCGGGCGTTTATCTATTCGACCGCGCCGTCGCCCTTGATGGCGATCGCGGTGTCGGCGGCGATCGACCGGATCGAGCAGGCGGACGATCTGCGCGCGCGCCTTTCCACATTGCGCGACGATGCGGGTCAGGCGATTTGCGCGCCGCTGGGCCTGCCAAACCCGCGCAGCCAGATCGTGCCGGTCCTATTGGGGGACGAGAAGCGGACGATGGCGGTGGCCGAACAGTTGCGAGAGGCCGGGTTCGACATACGCGGCATTCGCCCGCCGACGGTGCCAGCAGGAACAAGTCGCCTGCGGGTGTCACTGACGCTCAATATCGGGCGGGCCGATGTGGCGGCGTTGGGGCGTGAACTGGCACGGCTCGCCTGATGCCGCTGCCAAACCGGACATGGATCGTTACCGGCACCGATACCGATGTGGGCAAGACGGTGTTCGCCGCTGGCCTCGCCGGAGCACTGGGCGCGCGCTACTGGAAGCCGGTGCAGGCGGGGACGGTGCCGACGACGGATCGGGACAGTGTTGCTCAGCTTTCCGGTTTGCCCGCAGGACATATGTGTCCAGAAGCCTATCGATTGGAAACGCCCGCGTCGCCGCACCTTGCCGCCCGGTGTGATGACGTCAGCATAGAGTTGGAACGGCTGACGTTGCCGGTGGGCGAGGGACCATTGGTGGTGGAGGGCGCGGGCGGGGTGCTGGTGCCGCTCAGCGAAACATTGCTGATGGCGGACCTGTTCGCGCATTGGGGGGCGCCGGTGATTTTGTGCGCGCGGACCGGGCTGGGCACGATCAACCACAGTCTGCTCAGCATCGAGGCGCTGCGCGCGCGCGGGGTGCCGATTGCCGGCATCGCCTTCATCGGTGATGCCCATGCGGAGAATGAGCGGATCGTGCCGCTGCTGGGCAAGGTGCCTTCGCTCGGTCGCCTGCCGCGCCTTGACCCCTTGACGCGCGAGACGCTGGCCCAGGCCTTTGCCACGCATATCGACCTTTCCCTGCTCGCGTAATCGGCGATATTTTTCGACAAACGACATGGACTTGGGTGCCGATGCCCGATTGAAGTCGTTTGCATAAAGGCGGGACTTGATCGTCCGCCCAGACAAGCAAGGGACATCGATGAAAACAGCTTTCCTATGCGCCGCCGCAACTGCGCTCGTCTTGAGCGCTTCGGTCGCGCGCGCCGATCAGGCAGCCAAATCTGACGCCGCCTCCTCGGCCGCCGCCGCCGGCAAGCCGACCTATGGCAGCTATGGCTTCGACGCGGCGGGCATGGACCCGGCGGTCAAGCCGGGTGACGATTTCTATCTGCACGCCAACGGCGTCTGGGCGAAGAACACGCCGATTCCGGCGGACAAGTCCAACTACGGTGCGTTCAACACGCTGGACGACCTGTCGCGGACCCGCACGCGCGGCATATTGGAAGCGGCTAAGAGCGACGCGTCGAGCAAGATCGGCGCAGCCTATGCCAGCTACATGGATGAAGCTGCGGTCGAGGCGAAGGGCATGGCACCGATCAAGCCCTGGCTGGACGAGATCAAGGCTGTGAAGGACAAAAAGGCCTATGTTACGCTGACGGCCAAGGCTGCGCGTTCAGGTGTCGCTGGACCCTTCAATCATATGGTCGGGCAGGACGACAAGGACCCCGAAACCTATATCCTGTCCCTGAGCCAGGGCGGCCTGGGCCTGCCAGACCGCGATTATTATTTGGAGCAGGATGACAAGATGGCGGCGATTCGCACCGCTTATGTCACGCATCTGGAAAAAATGTTTACGCTGGCAGGCGAGCCGGACGCCCAGGCGCGGGCCGCCGCGCTGATGGCGCTGGAAACCGAGATCGCCAGGCTGCACTGGACCCAGATCGACAGCCGCGATGCCGACAAGACCTATAACAAAATGACGCTGGTGGACTTGCAAAAGGCAGCGCCCGGTTTTGACTTTGCTGCCTATTTCGGCGCCAACGGGCTAAAGCCTGCGTCGCTGATCGTGTCCCAGCCCAGTGCTGTCACCGGCATCGCCGCGCTGATCGCAAAGACCCCGCTGCCGGTGCTGAAGGACGCGTTGTTCCAGCGCAGCCTGCATGCCTATGCCGATTATCTGCCCGCGAAGATCGCAGACGCCGATTTCGCCTTTTTCGGCACGACGCTGTCGGGCACGCCCGAGCGCGAGGCACGGTGGAAGCGCGGCGTCGATTTCCTGAAGGGCGCGCTGGGCGAAGAGGTTGGCAAGCAGTATGTCGCCCAATATTTCCCGCCTGAGACCAAGGCAGCGATGGACGGGCTGGTCAAGAATGTCATCGCGGCGATGGGACGCCGGATCGACGGTCTGGAATGGATGAGCGCCACGGCCAGGGCACGCGCCCATAAGAAGCTGGCCGCCTTTAACCCGAAGATCGGCTATCCCGACAAATGGCGCGACTATGCGGGGCTGATGGTCAGGGCCGATGACCTGCTGGGCAATGCGGAGCGCTCCAACCAGTTCGACTATGATTATATGATCGGTAAGCTGGGCGAGCCGGTCGATCGTGGCGAATGGTTCATGACGCCGATGGAGATCAACGCCTACGCCAATTTCGGCATGGTGGAGATCGTCTTCCCCGCTGCCATCCTGCAACCGCCCTTCTTCGATCCCCATGCCGACCCGGCGGTGAATTATGGGGGCATTGGCGCAGTGATCGGTCATGAACTCAGCCATCATTTCGACGATCAAGGCGCGAAATATGATGAGACGGGCAAGCTCAACCAATGGTGGACCGATGCGGATGTCGCTGCGTTCAAGGGGCTGACCGACAAATTGGTCAAGCAATATGACGCCTATGAACCCTTTCCCGGCGCGCATGTGAAGGGCGCCTTCACGCTGGGCGAGAATATCGGCGATCTGGCGGGCCTGTCGGTGGCGTTGGACGCCTATCATGCGTCGCTGGGTGGCAAGCCCGCACCGGTGATCGACGGCACGACCGGCGACCAGCGATTCTTCCTGGGATGGGCGCAGGTGTGGCGGCGCAACTATCGCGAAGCGAATCTGCGCCAGCGGCTTGTCACCGATCCGCATGCGCCGTCGCAATATCGCGCCGACATCGTGCGCAATTTTGATGCCTGGTATGATGCGTTCAAGCCTGCGCCGAACGGCAAGATCAGCCTGCCGCCCAAGGACCGGGTGAAGATCTGGTAAGAGGAATGGAGCGGGGGAAAGGGCAGTCAACGCCCCCCTTCCCCGGCTTTCCTTGACTTTTGAAGGGCAAGCGCGCATCTTGCGGGAGCTAAACGTCGCCTGCGACGGAACTTGATGCCCGGCATGGGCTGATCCTTCCTCATCCACGCTACTTGGCTCCACCGGACATGTTGTCTTGTGGAAACCCCTCGTTTTCGTGAAAGGAAACACCTCATGCCGATCGGCACAGTCAAATTTTTCAATTCCGACAAGGGCTATGGCTTCATTTCGAATGAAGATGGTTCGGGCGACGCATTCGTCCACATCACTGCCGTTGAGCGCGCCGGAATGGGCACGCTGAACAAGGACGACCGGATCAGCTATGAGCTGGAAACCGACCGTCGTGGCAAGACCTCGGCTGTCAACCTCCAGTCGGCCTGATGCTACGGGCCGGTCGTCATAGAATGGCGACCGGCCCTGATAGGCGTGCAGCGGGCCTTCGGCTCGCTGCCGCGATTTTCCCGGTGCGAGGAACTGCATGATGTCGGCGACCAGTGACTTCTACCTTGCCCGTGCGGACGAATGCGCCAATGACGCGGCCAAGACGCCGCTCGACAATGTTCGCGACCGCTTTCTGCGTGCCGAAGCTGCCTGGCGTGTCATGGCCAATCGCCTGACCCAGGCCGAAGATCATCGCGCCGCGCGCGCGGCCTCTGCACTTGTCATCGAAGCCGAATAAAGGCGACATTTCCGCGCTGTCCTGCTAGGGTACGCCATCGCGCGATACCCGCCCGCAAGCGTTCGCCGCGACCGAGAGACTGTTTTCGCGCTCCCGCTTGCCTGTCCCGGAGCGTTCCCCATGATCCATCACATTTTCATCGCTGTCGAGGCGCGCGCATGAGCCGCGCCGTCAACACTGCTGAAACGCCCGAGAAGGTCCGCGCTCTCTGCGAGAAGCATGGCATCGCTATTTCCGTGATCGAGCCGCTGCCATCGGGCGGCACGCGCGTAGTGCTAGTGAACCCGGATGGCGCCGCCCTGTTCCGCATGAAGGGCAAGGACAAGCTGGTGGACGGTCCCGTCGCGCGCTCGGGCCTCTATCTCGCGCGTCGGCCTGAACCTACTTATCGCTAGAGCATCGTGCTCCAGGGATTTGCTCGACCGGGGCTGTGTGGGCGTCTAAGCGATCGCATCATGACATCTCCGGTCTGGCACCCTTTCACCCAGCATGGCCTTAATGAACCGATCCCTCATGTCGTGCGGGCGGAGGGCGCGCTGCTGCATCTGGACGATGGCAGCACGCTGATCGACGGGATTTCCAGTTGGTGGGTGACGACGCACGGCCACTGTAACCCGCGCATTGCCGCCGCCATTGCGGCGCAGGCGGGAACGCTCGATCAGATGATCTTCGCGGGCTATACCCATGATCCGGCCGAAAAGGTCGCGCGCGAGTTGGTGGAGATCGCGCCGCGTGGCCACGGGCGCCCGGACCTTGCCCATGTCTTCTTTTCCGACAGTGGATCGACGGCGGTCGAGGTGGCGCTGAAGATGGCGCTGGGGCACTGGCATAATCTGGGCGCGCCCGATCGGCACCGCATCCTCGTCCTCCAGCATGGCTATCATGGCGATACCATCGGCGCGATGTCGGTGGGCGAGCGGGGCGTCTATAATCGCGCCTGGTCGCCGCTGCTGTTCGATGTGGGGACGATTCCCTTTCCTTCTGTGGGACACGAACGGTTGTGCCTCGACGCGCTGGAGGCTGCCTGTGCTGCCCGCCCTGCGCCCGCTGCCTTCATCGTGGAGCCGTTGATCCTGGGGGCAGGGGGGATGCTCGTCTATGCGCCAGAGATGCTGCGGAAGATGGCGGCGATCTGCGCGCGGCACGATGTCCTGTTCATCGCCGACGAGGTGATGACCGGATGGGGCCGCACGGGCACGCTGTTCGCCTGCGAACAGGCTGGGGTCGTGCCTGACATATTGTGCGTGGCGAAGGGGATTACCGGCGGTGCGATTCCGCTGGCGGCGACGCTGGCCACGGCCGCGATTTTCGATTCCCACCGATCGCAGGACCGGGCGAAGCAATTCTACCATTCGAGCAGCTATACCGCGAACCCGATTGCGTGTGCGGCGGCGGTGGCGAATCTGGCGATCTGGCGCGAGGAGGACGTGCTGGGGCGAATCGCGGCGCTGTCTTCGGGCATCGCGCGGCGTATGACGGCACTGGCCGCGCATTGCGCCTTCGCCAACCCGCGCCAGTTGGGCACGATCGCTGCGATCGACCTCATCACGCCTGATGCTGGCTACCTCTCCGATCTCGCCCCGCGACTGCGCGCATTTTTCCTCGAACATGGGCTATTGCTGCGGCCCTTGGGCAACACCATCTACCTGATGCCGCCCTATTGCGTGGATGAAGATCAGCTGGATTACATCTTCACGACCCTCGTCGCGGCGGGGGATCGCTTCGGCGTGCAGGCTTGACTTTCCATTTGCAGCAATTGGCGCTATGGCGGCGCGATTTTTTCGGTATTTTCGGGATAATATGGCAAAAGAAGAACTGCTTGAGATGCGCGGATCCGTTGTGGAGTTGCTCCCCAACGCGATGTTCCGTGTACGGCTTGAGAATGATCACGAGATCCTTGGTCACACGGCGGGCAAGATGCGCAAGAACCGCATCCGCGTGCTGGTGGGTGACGAAGTGCTGGTTGAACTGACCCCCTACGACCTGACCAAGGGTCGGATCACCTATCGCTTCAAGTGACGGCGACCACTAGCCGTCTCATCCTGGCGTCGGCTTCACCGCGACGCCTCGACCTGCTGCGCCAGATTGGCGTTACGCCGGACGCGGTCGATCCGGCGGATATCGACGAAACCCCCCGCAAGAGCGAACTGCCCCCCGTCTATGCCGCGCGCGTCGCGGCAGAGAAGGCGGCGCTGATCGCCGCGCGGCACGATCAGGCATTGGTCCTGTCGGGGGACACCGTTGTCGCTGCGGGCCGGCGCATATTGCCCAAAGCCGAAAGCGAGGCGGAGGCTCGCGCCTGCCTGACCCTGTTGTCGGGGCGGCGCCACCGAGTCTACAGCGCGATCACGCTGATCGATGCCACAGGGCAGGCACGCCACCGACTTTCAACCAATATCGTCATTTTCAAGCCATTGGATCGCGCTGAGATCGAGGCCTATCTCGCCAGCGGCGAGTGGCACGGCAAAGCGGGCGGCTACGCCATCCAGGGGTTGGCCGCTGGCCTCATCCGCGCCATTCAAGGGAGTCATTCCGCCATTATGGGCCTGCCACTATACGAAACCCGCGCGCTTTTGATCGCGGCTGGCTACATTCATGCCGGTCCAGCCCATGGCTGAGTGGCTGTACGAGGAAGGGATTGGCGAGGCACGCGCCGCGCTGGTCGATCATGGCCGCATTCTTGAGGCGTTGATCGAACGTGAGGGGCCACAGGTTCGCGCAGGCGCACTGGCCTCCGGACGCCTGACCCACACCGTCATCCCCCGCAAGCGCGGCATCGCCCGGCTCGATTCGGGCGAAGAGATACTGATCGAGCCGATCCCGCCCAAAGTGGCCGAAGGCGCGCAGGTGCTGATCGAAATCGTGCGTGAGGCCATCCCGGAGGAGGGCCGCGCCAAGCTGGCCAAGGGCCGCATCGCCCCACCCGGCAGCAAGGCGCATCCCGGTCCCAGCCTGCTTCAGCGTCTCCATGCCACCGGCAAGGTCGTCATCCCTTGTCCTGCGCACGAGGAAGACCGGCTGGAGGCGCATGGCTGGGGCGAATTGATGGAAGAGGCGATGCGGGGCGAGGTTGGCACCGAAGCCGCATCGCTGCGTATCTTCCTGACGCCCGCGATGGTGCTGATCGACGTGGACGGCAGCCTGCCGCCCGCGCAGCTTGGTCCGAAGGGTTCCAAACTGGCGGCGCTGGCGATCCGGCGGATGGGGCTTTCGGGGTCGATCGGCATCGACCTGCCCACCATGAACAACAAGGACGAACGGCTGATCGCGGCGACGCAGGTGGACAAGAATCTGCCGCTTCTCTTTGAGCGCACGGCCGTCAACGGTTTCGGCTTCATCCAGATCGTGCGGCGGCGCGAACGGGCGAGCATCATGGAAGTGCTGCGTGCAAATCCGGTACTGACGGCGGCGCTCGCGCTGTTGCGCCGGGCCGAGCGGCATGAGGGGGCCGCGAGTGGAGCAGGGGCCGTAACCCTGGCGGCCGCGCCTGCGGTAACGGGCCTGCTTCACCGCAACCGCGACTGGCTCGCGCGGCTGGAACGACGGCGCGGCGGCGCTGTCGCCTTGAAGGAGGATGCAAGCCTTGCCATATCGGCCGGATATGTCGCCTAAAGCCTCCACCGCCTGCCCGATCTGTGGCCAGCCATCGAAAGCGGAAACGCGCCCTTTCTGCGGCGACCGTTGCCGCGATCGCGACCTCCTCCAATGGCTGGGCGAAGGCTATCGCGTCGAAGGACCGCCCGCGCAGGAGGGAGATGAAAAAAGCAGCGATTATGGGGTGGACAGCGGGCGCGACTGACGCTTATAGGCAGCGCTCCCAATCGCCCGGCGGCTTGCCTGCCCGGTGCATTGCCCGGGTAGCTCAGTTGGTAGAGCATGCGACTGAAAATCGCAGTGTCGGCGGTTCGAATCCGTCCCCGGGCACCATTACCCTTGAAAATAAATATATACTGCTTCGGTGGAGGCATATCTCGCCGTGAGCATTTTGGGCGTCAATTGAGACAGGTGGGTAGGGCGATGCGCTGCTCTAGGCTGCTATAGAATGGCGCGATCCCAATGTCCCGATCGGCCAACATGACATTTGCCAGTCGGCCCGCTTCACCTGAAGTCGTGCATTCTGCGGGACCATTGAAAGGTGATGACGGCGGCCTTGGCGGGCTGGATCAGGGCGGCGGCCAGCAGCAGGGCGAGCGTTGGCCAAAGGAACGCCTGTATGCCCAGTGGAATGGCGAGGGCGCTGTTCACCTCGATCATCAGTGGGACCAATATGTGCCCCAGCAACAGGATCACGATGTAGGAGGGGAAGTCGTCGGCCTGATGCTTGTCCCAGCGCTGACCGCAATGGGTGCAGGCGGGCGTAGGCTTCAGGAACTTTGCAAACATCGCTCCCTCACCACAGGCCGGGCAGCGACCGCGCAGTGCGCGCGCCAGCGCCGGACCGAACGGGCGTTCGGGCAGGTCGGTGGCAGGGCTGTCGGGCGTTGGGGGATCGGGTGGGAGCGGATCGGCCATGCCTTCGGATAAGGCCATGGTGTGGGAATCGCAATCAAGCGTTTCCTCTGCCTATCCGCCAACCCTTTCGCCGCTGCCAAAGCCTGTTAAAGACAGCGACCATGCGCCTGCCCGGTCCCAGCGAAGCCTTTGCCCTGTTCGATGATGCGCGCGTCCGGGGCGCGACGCGCGCGCGGCTTTATCGCGATCCGGTGGAGATCGTCACGGCCCATGCGATTCATGAGGTGCAACCCGCGCTCGATAGGATTGCCGATGCGCGTGAGGCGGGGCTGCATGTCGCGGGGCATATGGCCTATGAGGCGGGACTGGCGCTGGAGGACCGGCTGCTCCCGCTGACGCGGAGGCATGAGCAGGCACGCACGCCATTATTGTGGTTCGGCCTGTTCGAGGGGTGCCGCATGATCGATCCCGCGATGATCCCCGCGCTATTGCCTGATCCGGCGGGATGCACGGTGGGCGCGGTTACGCCACTGATCGACGAGGCGGTCTATATGAAGGCCTTCGATCAGGTGCAGGAAATGATCCGGGCGGGCGACATCTATCAGGTCAACCTGACTTTCCCGTGCGATGTGTCATTTACGGGCGATCCGATGGCGCTTTACGCGCGGGCGCGCAGCAGGGCGGCGGCGGGCTATGGCGGGGTGATCCGCACGGGCGCGCAGACATTGCTGTCCTTTTCACCCGAATTGTTTTTTACGCTGGTCAGGGGGCAACTGACCGCGCGGCCGATGAAGGGCACCGCCCGGCGTGGCGCGGATGCCGCCGCGGATGCCGCCGCCGCAAGTCTGCTGGCGAGCGATCCCAAGCAGAGGGCCGAAAATCTGATGATCGTCGATCTGCTGCGGAACGACCTGTCGCGGGTATCGCGGGCGGGCAGCGTCACCGTGCCGGAATTGTTCAAGGTCGAGACTTTCCCGACCATCCACCAGCTTGTGTCGACCGTGCGTGCGCGCCTGTTGCCCGGCCTTGGTCCCGTCGATGTGCTGCGGACCCTGTTTCCCTGCGGTTCGATCACCGGCGCGCCGAAGGTGCGGGCGATGGAGGTGATCGACATGATGGAGCCACACGTCCGAGGCATTTATACCGGCACGATGGGGTGGATAGACGCGCAAGGAAATGCCGCCTTCAATGTTGCCATCCGCACCATTTGCGTCGATGAAGGGGCCGGTATCGGTCGCATCGGCCTTGGCTCTGGCGTGGTCGCGGACTCGCGGGGACCGGACGAATGGGCTGAATGCCTGGCCAAGGGGCGCTTCCTGGCCAGGTAGGGATGACTGGGCCGCGTAACGTGCGGGAATTGGGGCTAGATTTAATGCCATTGGCCGATGGGCGGTTCGACCTTCTGGAAACCATGGCCTTCGACCCGCGCGAAGGCATTCGCCTGCTGGACCTGCATATGGAAAGACTGAAGGCGAGCGCAGAGGCGCTTGGCTTCGCCTTTGACCGGCATGATGTGCGGAACGAATTGCAGGCTGCGACTTTCCGTCTGCGAGAGCCAAGCCGCGTTCGCCTGCTGGTGGCGCACAGCGGCGCCACCGCGATCGAGGTGCGGCCGCATCGCACCTGGCCACAGGCGATCATGCAGGTTGCGGTCGTGCCGCGTAACGCCCCTGCCGATGATCCGCGCCTGCGCCACAAGACCACGGATCGCACCATCTATCGCGACGCCCTGAAGCGCGGAGGCACTTATGAGGTGCTGTTGACCGATGAACAGGGCTATCTGACCGAGGGCTGTTTTTCCTCACTCTTCGTCGAACAGGGTGACAAGCTGGTAACGCCGCCGCTGGCGCGGGGACTGTTGCCCGGCATATTGCGGCGCACTTTGCTGGATATGGGGGAAGCGGTCGAGGGCGACCTGAAGCGCTATCATCTGGAGAATGGCTTCTTCATCGGCAACGCTGCACGCGGCATGGTGGCGGCGTCGCTGGTCAGATAGACCATATACGCCTAACTGGCAGTTGCCGTTCCCGAAGTTGCGCTCTATGGGACGCCCCGTCCGCTGCCGTTGCGGGCATTGGGGTATTTTCAGAAAGATTCTTACCATGAGCACGACGTCCGCCGCCCTTGGCCGCATCCAGCCCTCCGCCACGCTGGCGATGAGCGCACGGGTGAATGCGCTTAAAGCGCAGGGTGTGGACGTTATTGGCCTGTCGGCGGGCGAGCCGGACTTCGACACGCCCGACTTCGTCAAGGAGGCTGCGATCACCGCGATCAAGGGCGGGCAGACCAAATATACCGATGTCGACGGCACTGTGGCGGTCAAGGATGCGGTGATCCACAAGTTCAGCCGCGACAACGGCCTGACCTACACGCGTGCCCAAGTCAGCGTGAACTCCGGTGGCAAGCATACGCTGTTCAACGCGCTGGTCACGACGGTGGATGCGGGGGACGAGGTCATCATCCCGGCGCCTTATTGGGTCAGCTATCCCGACATTGTGAACTTTGCGGGCGGTACCCCGGTGTTCATCGAGGGACCGGCGAGCCAGGGCTATAAGATCACGCCCGCGCAACTGGACGCCGCGATCACGCCGCGCACCAAGTGGGTGATGCTGAATTCGCCCTCCAACCCCAGCGGCGCGGCTTATTCGGCTGAGGAGCTTAAAGGTCTGGGCGAGGTGCTGCGTCGCCACCCTCATGTTCTCATCATGACCGACGATATGTATGAGCATGTCTGGTATGCGGCGACGCCCTTCGCCACCATCGCCCAGACCTGCCCGGACCTTTATGAGCGCATCCTGACGGTCAATGGCTGCTCCAAGGCCTTTTCCATGACCGGCTGGCGCATCGGTTTTGCCGGTGGTCCCGAGTGGATCATCAAGGCGATGGCCAAACTGCAGTCGCAGTCGACCAGCAACCCCTGTTCGATCAGCCAGGCCGCCGCCGTTGCGGCGCTGACCGGCGACCAGAGCTTTTTGGAGGAGCGCAATACCGCATTTCGCAAGCGTCGCGACATGGTGGTTGCCATGCTGAACGACGCGCCGGGTCTGGACTGTCCGGTGCCAGAGGGCGCCTTTTACGTCTATCCCGACGCCAGCGGCCTGATCGGCAAGACCAGCCCAAAGGGCGTGAAGATCGATAGCGACGAAACGCTGATCAGCTACTTTCTGGACGATGCGAAGGTCGCGGCCGTGCATGGCGGCGCCTTTGGCCTCTCACCCGCTTTCCGCATCAGCTATGCGACGTCGGAAGAGGTGCTGAAAAAGGCATGCACCCGCATTCAAGAAGCCTGCGCCGCGCTGAAATAAGGCGCGATCTGTCACAAAATAGAAACGGTTCTTTTCGTTGCCCGCCGTCTTGCGAACGGCGCGGCGCGCGCTATATACCCGTTGCGTAAAGAAACTGAAATGAGGTTTGCGGTTTTTTCGTCGATCCGCCCGTATCTTTGGTCGAAGGTGAATACCGGACATCGCAAGGTTCAGGCAGGGGCAAGACAAAGGCGCGTAACCCGACGGCCAAGACGGTCGAATAGAATAGAAAGCGAAAGGCTAAGGCCATGTTGGCATTTGTGAAATCAGACCTGTTTCTGCGTTTCCTGGGCGGTTTTGCCCTGGGGGCAGTGGGCATGTTCGCCTTCGCATCGCCCGAAAGTCCGCTCAAGACGCAGTCGGCGGTCGCCGCGTCGCCCTACAGCCAGAATGCGACGCTCTGACGGCCTTCTCCTGAGCCTGTTGGCGGCGCTAGCCGTCGTCTCCCCTGTTCGCGCCGAACGTGTCGTCACGGCCCCAGTCGCCACCATCGACGCCACCCCCACTCGAAAGCTGGAAACCGCCGTCTTTGCGGGCGGTTGTTATTGGGGGGTAGAGGCGGTCTTTTCCCATGTGAAGGGCGTGAAGCTCGTCGTTTCGGGCTTTTCCGGCGGGCCACGCGGGCAGCAGGTCGATTATGACCGTGTCAGCATGGGCGACACCGGCTTCGCCGAGGCGGTGCGCGTTACCTACGATCCGGCGCAGATCAGTTACGGCACGCTGCTGCGCGTCTTTTTCTCCGTCATTGCCGATCCAACCACGCTCAACCGGCAAGGACCGGACCGTGGCACCCAATATCGCAGCGCGCTCATTCCGCTGAACGCGGAGCAGGCGAAGGTGGCGAGCGCCTATTTGAAGCAATTGGGCGAGTCGGGGCTATGGACGGACCCCATCGTGACGAAGGTGGAGCGGTTCACCGGCTTTCAGTCGGCAGATGGCTATCACCAGGATTTCGCCCGCCGTAACCCGCGCCATCCCTATATCGTCCGCTGGGATGCGCCCAAGGTCGCGACGTTCAAGGCGATGTTCCCGGCGTTGTGGAGAGAGGTGCCCTCGGCCTGACGTGCCGGCGAACGGTCAATTCATAGCCAACTTGCGCGCAAAATGGACCTCGATCGCGCGGGCGGCGCCGGTGGCGATCTTGCGCTGGCCTTCACGGGAACTGAGAAAGGCGGCGTCGGCCGTGTTGCTGATATAGCCCGTTTCGAAAAGCACGGACGGCGTGTCCGGGGCCTTCAACACAATCAACGATGCGAAGCGGTGATAGGCGGTGCGGAATGGAACATAGGGCGATGCCTCGCGCTGGAGCAGCCGGGCGAAGCTGGCCGAGACGTTCATCGATTCGCGCTGGGTCAGGTCGATCAGGATCGAGGAGACGTCGCCACTCTGCCCGCCAAGGTTGACGCCATTGATGATGTCAGCCTTGTTTTCCCGCGCGGCGAGGCGGGCCGCCTCCCGGTCGGACGCGGTTTCCGACAGGGTATAGACGGTGGCGCCGTGCGCCTCCTCATTCTCCGCCGAATCGGCGTGGATGGAGATGAAGAGGTCCGCTCCCATTTTTCGCGCGATGCCATAACGTTCCTGGAGGACGAGAAACCGGTCATCGCTACGAGTCAGTGCCACGCGCACCCGGCCCGATTTGACCAGTTCGTCGCGAATCGCCTGCGCTATGTTGAGTGTCACATCCTTTTCGCGCTGGCCGGTTTCCTTGTTGATCGCGCCGGGATCATGGCCGCCATGCCCGGCGTCGATCACCACCAGCGGTCGGGCGCCATCGCGCGCGCCCTCGACCGGGGGCAGGGCGATGCCGCTGGCGGCGGGTGGGATCGGCACCGTGATGCTGTGGATCTTTTTGGGCGGACGCGCGGCCATGGCGGCTGGCGAATCGATGCCGATCCGGCCCTTGCCCAGCGTCGCACGGAACCGGTTGTCCGCCACGGATTGCACGAAGAAGGTCAGCGATTTACCGTCGACGGCAGGTCCGGCAAGATCCTGCATCACGCGCGCCACAGCGTCGCTGGTGCGCGCAAAGCCGTTGCTGCTGACCTGAGCGCCACGGATGTCGAGCGCGGCAATGCCGCCCGCCATTCCGGGCGATGGCGCCAGAAACGCAGCTGCCAGAGCAAGGCTATGAAACATGGGTTGCTTGTGCATCGCCCAACAGCACGCCGTCCAGCCAAAAATCACAGTGAACTCAACCCGTATCAACGCATTCCCGCGCTCAATCTGAGATTGAGCATCTCTTCTTGTTGGTGTGTAAAACGGGATGGTTAACGATGTTTTCAGTATGATCTGCCAAGGGTAGGTTCGGATGCGCCAATACGGGCAGGAATGTGGCAACTATATTTCGTGTGCCCGTTGCCCCTTCCCATTTTGACTGCTACCCCTTCATAGTCCCGAAAAAGCCCGTCCGTGAGGCGAGCCGCTTTTTCGGGGTTTTACGCACTTCGCGGCACAGTTTTCAAAGCCGCGGATAGACCAGGTTGACGCTGCATGAGGCATGTTTTCCATTCCAGGCCGACCCCATTTCCGGGCGATGCGGCGTGGGTGGTAAAGTCTAGGATGGACCGGGCCGGCACAGTTGCCGACCATGCCGATGCAGCAGACACGCTACCAACCCTTCAAAACCGGACGCCGCAGCGACACGCGCCTTGCTTTATGGCGCGCCCGAACCTGCCGTCCCATCATCGTCGCGTGGCAACCCGGCTCAGCGCCGTCGGTTGCTCACGCCGGAGAATAGTAAATGACAATGCGTATGCTGATCGATGCGCGCCACCGGGAAGAGACCCGGGTCGCGGTCGTCAAGGGAAACCGGATTGAGGAATTTGATTTCGAATCCGCCGAGCACAAGCAGCTCAAAGGCAATATATATCTAGCCAAGGTTACGCGGGTCGAACCGTCGCTGCAGGCGGCGTTCGTCGATTACGGCGGCAATCGCCATGGTTTCCTCGCTTTCAGCGAGATCCATCCCGACTATTACCAGATTCCGCGCGAAGACCGTGAAGCGTTGCTGCGCGAAGAGCGTGAGCATGCCGAGGAAGAGGCCGCGCTGCGCGCTGATTATGACGACGAGGATGACGACCGCGCTGAGCGTGGCGACATCGCCGACGGCGGGGTCGAATATGTCGATGCCCCCCATCATCATGATGATGAAGATGGCGCGGAGCCGGGCGAGCAGGCCGAGGGCGGCGAACCGCAGGGCGGTGAACGTCATGGTGGTCGCGGTCGTGGCCGTGGTGGTGATGAAGCCGCCGACGAACTGCGCCGCAAGCGCATGGCGCTGCGCCGTCGCTACAAGATTCAGGATGTCATCAAGCGCCGTCAGGTGTTGTTGGTCCAGATCGTCAAGGAAGAGCGCGGCAACAAGGGCGCGGCGCTGACCACTTATCTGTCGCTGGCCGGTCGCTATTGCGTGCTGATGCCCAATACGTCTCATGGCGGCGGCATTTCGCGCAAGATTTCCAACACCGCCGACCGCAAGCGGTTGAAGTCGATCATCGCCGAAATGGCGCTGCCGTCTTCGATGGGCTGCATCGTTCGCACAGCGGGTCTGCAACGCACCAAGGTCGAGATACGGCGCGACTTCGACTATCTCGCCCGCCTGTGGGACGAGATTCGCGAGAATACGCTGAAGGCGGCTGCCCCGGCGCTGATCCACAATGACAGCGACCTCATCAAGCGGGCGATCCGCGATATCTATAATAAGGATATCGAGGAAGTCATCGTCGAGGGTGAGAATGGCTATCGGGCGGCCAAGGACTTCATGCGCCTGCTGATGCCCAGCCATGCGCGGCGCGTGAAGCAATATGCCGACCCGGTCTCGCTGTTCCAGCGGGCTGGAGCCGAAGATCAACTGGCGGCGATGTACAATCCCGTCGTGCAGCTCAAGTCCGGCGGCTATCTGGTCATCAACCCGACCGAAGCGCTGGTGTCGATCGACATCAACTCGGGCCGATCGACCCGCGAGCATGGCATCGAGCAGACCGCTGTCGCCACGAATCTGGAGGCCGCGCGCGAGATCGCCCGTCAGTTGCGACTGCGCGACATGGCTGGTCTGGTCGTCATCGACTTTATCGATATGGAGATGAACTCCAACATCCGTAAGGTCGAGAAGGCGATGAAGGAGGCGCTGAAGGACGATCGCGCCCGCATCCAGGTCGGCCGGATTTCGGGCTTCGGTCTGATGGAAATGAGCCGCCAGCGACTGCGTACCGGCGTGCTGGAAGCGTCGACCCGCGAATGTCCGCATTGCGAAGGCACGGGCCTGGTCCGTACCGCCTCTTCCGCTGGCCTGTCGGCACTGCGGATGCTGGAGGAAGAGGCTGCGCGTGGTCGCGGCAACCTCATCACCCTGCGCGCGAGCCAGGAAGCGGCCTTCTATGTCCTCAACAACAAGCGGATGGAACTGGACGAGATCGAGCAGCGCTATGGCGTGCGGATCGAAATCCTGCCCGATGGCGAAATCGAGGGCGCGCGGATGTCGGTGGAGGCCAGTGGTCCCCGTCCCGAGCGCGTCGTGACCTATGCGCCGATGGTCGAGGATGATGACGATCTCGACATCCCCGAGGACGAGGACGAGCTGGAAGAAGAAGCCGAGGAAGAGGCTCAGCAATCATCCGAGCGCGGGGATCACCCCGAACGCGGTGAGCGTGGAGAGGACCGCGAGGGCGGCCGCCGCCGCCGCCGCCGTCGTCGCGGCCGTCGCGGCAATCGTGAGGATGGTGGCGAAGAGGGGCGTGAAGACGGTTTGGGTGAAGCCCGGACCGACGCTGACCATGGCGATGCCGAGGATGAGGCTGGCGAAACCGATGCCGAAACCGAGGCAAACGTCGAGGGCGAGCGCGCCGAGACTGTAGAGAGTGGCGATGGTGAAGGTCGCCGTCGTGGCCGTCGTGGCCGCCGGGGTGGTCGTCGCCGTCGTGAAGGGGGCGAAGCGCCCGCTGGCGAACTGGTGGAAGGTGATGGCGAAGCTGCTGCCGAGACTGCCGAAGCCGTGGCGCAGGCGGACGCGCCGGTTGCAGCAGCCGAGCCGGTCGCCGAGGAAGCGCCCAAGACTCGTCGTCGTCCGCGCGCGCGCAAGAAGGACGTCGCGGTAGAAGCCGAGGCCCCTGTTGCTGTCGAGGCGCCCGCGCCGGTCGAGGCCGTCACGCCGGTTGAAGAGCCTGCTGCCGCAGTTGCGCCCAAGCCCAAGCGCACCCGCAAGAAGAAGGTCGATGCCGAGGCCGCGCCTGGAGTTGCTGCTCCTGTGGAAGCAGCGGTCGAGGAACCCGCGCCCAAACCCAAGCGCACCCGCAAGAAGAAGGCGGATGTGGTGACGGAAGAGGCACCTGTGGTTGAGGTTAAGGCGCCTGCACCCGCGACGCAGCCGGCGCTGGCTGACGCGCAGGCCTCCGAAGCCGGTGCCGAAGGTTCTGCACCCGAAGGCGATGAAGGGGAGAATGCCGATGGCTCGCCCCGTCGTGGCTGGTGGCAGCGCACCTTCGGTCAATAACGACAAGGGCAGCCGGTAAGTTGGCCGCCATGGATCATGGAAAAGGGTCGTCGCAGCACGGAAGGCTGTGGCGACCCTTTTCCTTTGGACGGCAAGCGATTCCCGCGCTTTCATGCGGGGTTCAGAGTGGGGCTGCCATCAGCGCGCGCGTGATTGGCTCCCTATCTCATAGGCCCGCAACGTAATGCGTGGCTGGTTGCGCCTGTTCGCTATACTATTCGTCATGATCGCGCTGGCCGCGCGTCCGGCGCTGGCGCAGCAGATATTGCGCGATGCGGAGACGGAGGCCTTCATGGCCGACATGTCCGGCCCGCTGGTCAAGGCGGCGGGCATGGACCCGCGCAACGTCCAGGTGCTGGTCATCAACGATCCTGAAATCAACGCGTTTGTCGCGGGCGGCCAATATGTCTGGGTGCATAGCGGGCTGATCGCGCAGGCCGATAATGTGAACCAGATACAGGGCGTCGTCGCGCACGAACTGGGCCATATCGAGGGCGGCCACATCATCCGCTCCGGCGAGGGGATGAAGGCGGCGACCGGCATCACCTTGCTCAGCCTGCTGGTTGGCGCGGCGGCGATTGCGGCGGGCGGCGCCGAAGCGGGCATGGGCATCATGGGGCTGGGCCAGCAGGCGGCCATGGGTAAATATCTGGCCTTTTCCCGTGCGCAGGAAAGCAGCGCGGATCTGGCGGGCGCGCGCTATCTGAGCGCTGCGGGGATAAGCGGCAAGGGCAGCATGGAGTTTTTCAAGAAACTCCAGAACCAGGAATATCGCCTCGCCATCCCGCAGGACGACAGCTACGGGCGCACACATCCGTTGTCGGGCGAGCGCATCAATGTGTTGCGCGAGGTCTATACGGTCGATCCCGCTTGGGAAAAGCCGGTCGACCCGGTGCTTGAGGCACGGTTCGAGCGGATCAAGGCGAAACTGGTTGGCTTTGTGTCGGAACCGCAGCAAACGCTGATTAAATATCCCGAAAGCGACAAATCGATCCCGGCCCATTATGCCCGCGCTTATGCTTGGCATAAGAGCGCCTATCCGCAAAAGGCGCTGGACGAGGTTGAGGCGCTGCTCGCCGCCGCGCCGCATGACCCTTATTTCCTGGAGTTGAAGGGGCAGGTCTTGCTGGAAAGCGGACGGCCCCAACAGGCTATCGCGCCATTGCGGGAGGCGGTGGCCGAAACGAACCAACCGCTCATCGCGGTGCTGCTGGGCCACGCCCTGATCGCGACCGAGGAGGATGCCAATTTCGCCGAAGCCGAAACCGTGCTGCGCAATGCGGTAGCACGCGACCGGGAAAATCCTTTTGCCTGGTATCAGTTGGGTGTCGTCTATGAGCGGCGCGGCGACATTCCGCGCGCCGCGCTGGCGTCAGCGGAACGCTATGCGATGATCGGGCAGGACCAGATGGCGCTGCGTAGCGCCGATGCGGCGATGCAAGGGTTGAAGGCCGGGACGGTCGACTATCTGCGCGCACAGGATATAGCGATGGTAAGCCGCGCCGCGGTCGAATCGCAGCGGAAGAAAAGATGACAGACAAGACGACACCCGGCTTTCGCGCCGCACTCTCCAATGGAAAGATACAGATGCTCTTAGGGTTCTTCGCCTTCGCGGCTGCCGCTGCGGGGACAGCCGCCGTCGTTCAGTCGCCTGCCATGGCACCTAACGACAAGGCTGCGATCGAGAAGATCGTCCATGACTATATATTGGAGCATCCCGAAATCATCCCGCAGGCGATCGAGAAGTTGCAGTCGAAGCGGATGAGCGGCACGATCGACGCCAATCGCAGCGCGATCGAGACACCCTATGCCGGAGCCTGGGAAGGCGCGGCCAAGGCGGACGTCACGGTCGTGGAGTTTTTCGATTATGCCTGCGGCTACTGCCGCGCGTCGCTGCCCGACCTTACGAAATTGCTGGCGGAGGACAAGGGCGTGAAGGTCGTTTATCGCGAACTGCCGATCCTGTCCGAACAGAGTTCGGATGCGGCCAAGGTATCGCTGCTGGCCGCCGAAAAGGGGCGTTATCCCGCCTTTCACAAGGCCTTGTATGACGCGGGCAAGGTGACGCGCGACACGATCTTTGCGGCGGCCACGACGGTCGGCATCGACCGCAAAGCCGCAGAGGCAGCGATGGTCGCGAGCAAGTATGATGGCGAGATTCAGTCCAACATTGCTTTGGCGCAAAAGCTGCAAGCGACCGGCACGCCGACTTTCGTGATTGGTGGGCAGGTGTTGAATGGCGCCATTGGTTATGACGCGCTGAAGGAAGCGGTGGCGAAGGCGCGGGGTCAATAGGCAGGCGCTTACTGGCCGCCGGATAAGGGTTATTCCGGCAGGACCAGTTCGGCCTCCAGAAAATCAAGGAAGGCGCGGATGCGCGTGGCCGTGCGTTCATGCGCGGCATATAGCGCATGGATATCCTCGCCATCGCCGGGATTATGGTCGGGCAATATCTCGACCAGACGCCCGGCGGCGAGATCCATGGCGATATGGAAGCGGCCCAGACGCGCTATGCCGCCGCCCGCGACCGCCATCAGCCGGACGACTTCGCCCGAATTGCCCATGAACGGTCCGTCGACGGGCCGCTGCACGACTGTCTTTCCTGTGCGAAAAGGCCAGCTATCCACCGTCCGGCGAAAGCTGAAGCGCAGGCAGCGATGATGGGCAAGGTCTGCGGGACTGGCGGGCGTACCATAGGTGTCGAGATAGGTGGGACTGGCGACGACCGCCATTGCGCTGCGGCCCAGCTTTTTCGCGCGGAGTCGCGTGTCGCGCAAAGGACCAATGCGGATCGCAATGTCTGCGCGCTCCTCGACCAGATCGACCAGGGTGTCTGACAGGCTCAGGGTCAGTTCGATGCCCGGACAGGCATCCAGGAAGCGCGGCAGGATCGGCAACAGGCATTGCGTGCCGAAAGGGACGGAGGCGTTGACGCGCAGCGGCCCGCGCGGACCCTCTGCCTCCTGGGCCAGTCCGCCCTCCAGCGCGTCCAGCTCGGCGAGCAAGGCCGCTACCCGCTCTCGATAGCGCTCACCTTCCGCCGTCAGCGCCAGCGCGCGGGTGGTGCGACGGATCAGCAGGACGCCCAGTCGCGCCTCCAGCCGACCGATCGTACGGCTGATGGCAGAGGGGGTTTGGCGCAACGCCTTCGCCGCGCTGGCGAAGCTGCCGCCGTCGGCCACGGCGAGGAAGGTTTCCATCTCGCCCGCACGATTATCCATGGCAGATCCTCATTCGTGCATTGAAATCACCTCTATAGTGATGGGCTTCGCTCTAATCATCAATGGTCGTGACGCTTATCTGTGTGACATAGTCATCGGATCAGGAGCTTTCGCCATGCAGTTGGGATTAGAGAATAGGACCGCCATCGTCACTGGATCGACCGCCGGCATCGGTCTTGCCATCGCCGAGCGGCTCGTCGCCGAAGGGGCGGAGGTCGTCATCACAGGTCGTAACCAGACGAAGCTGGATGAAGCCGCCGCCAAGATCGCTGGCCATGGCAAGGTGCGCGCGATTCTGGCGGACCCGGCCACGGCTGAGGGCGCGCAGGCACTAATCGCCGCCGTCCCCGACGCCGATATACTGATCAACAATCTGGGCATCTACGAGGCCAAGTCCTTTACCGAGATTAGCGACGCCGACTGGCATCATTTTTTCGAGGTCAATGTGGTGAGCGGTGCGCGGCTGGCGCGGCATTATTTCCCGCGTATGCTGGAGAAGAATTGGGGCCGAGTCATCTTCATCGCCAGCGAAAGCGCACTGCTGATCCCCGGCGAAATGATCCACTATGGCATGACCAAGACGGCCCAGCTTTCTATCGCCCGCGGTTTGGCGGAGCAAACGCGTGGCACCGGCGTAACTGTCAATTCGGTCCTGCCCGGCCCGACCCGATCGGAAGGGATTGCCGGCTTCATCAATTCGGTGGTCGAGAATAAGGATGCGCCGGTCGAGGAACAGGAGGCTGAGTTCTTCCGGTCGCTGCGCCCGCTTTCGCTGATCGGACGGCTGATCGAGGCCGAGGAGGTCGCGTCAATGGTCGCCTTCCTCGCCAGCCCGTTGGCCGCCGTCACCAATGGCGCGGCGATCCGGGTCGAGGGCGGAATTTTGCCGACGATCGTCTGACATCCGCCTTGGCGTCGCTCCACCCTCGCGCGGGGTGACGCCCCTGGGCCGATGCGCTATGGCAGCGCCAAATGGTCGCCGCCCTCCTGCTTTCCGCTTTCGCGATGAGCGCCATCATTGGCCTGCGATATCTGTTGGCGAGCGGCGGTTTCGCGCTGGCGACGCGGTTGCGGCATCCGGGTCTGTACCGGGGGCTGGAGCCGCAGATGCGGCGGGAGATCGGCTGGTCGTTGGCCTCTGCGCTGATCTATGGCATTCCGGCGGGGATCGTCGCCTGGGGTTGGCAGCAGCGGGGATGGACCCGTATCTATAGCGACATTGCGGCCTTTCCGCTCTGGTATCTGCCCTTATCGGTGCTTCTATACCTGCTGGTGCATGACACTTGGTTCTACTGGACGCATCGCTGGATGCACCGGCCGCGCCTGTTCCGTGCCGCCCATGCCGTCCACCATGCCAGCCGCCCGCCGACGGCCTGGGCCGCGATGAGCTTTCACCCCTGGGAAGCACTGACAGGCGCGATCGTGATCCCGGTGCTGGTTTTTGTGATTCCGATCCATGTCGGCGCACTGGGACTGGTGCTGACGATCATGACCGTCATGGGGGTGACTAATCATATGGGATGGGAAATGTTTCCGCGCTGGCTGGTACGCGGTCCGCTGGGAGACCTGTTGATTACCGCCAGTCATCATCAACGGCACCATGACCTCTATTCCTGCAACTATGGCCTGTATTTCCGCCATTGGGACCGGCTTTGCGGCACCGACCGGGGCTTGGGCGATTTCACGATGAAGGCACATTAACGATGAAGACACTGGCATGATTGGCAGATTGATCCTTTGTACGGTTGCACTCGCCACGCTGGTCGGTGCTGCGCCGGTCAGCGAGCCGCAGCCGCTGATGATGGCGCTGGAGGGGCTGCGATCGGCCAAGGGACGCGTACTGGTGTGCGTCACGCGCCTGCCCGATCATTTTCCCGACTGCACCGACGATCCCGATCGTCGTCATTTCACGGTCGCCGCAACGCCGGGACGCGTGACGTTGGGAACGATGGCGCCGGGCGATTATGCGATCGCCCTGATCCACGATGAAAATGGCAATGGGCGGCTGGATACCTTTGCCGGGATACCGCGCGAAGGGGTGGGCTTTTCGCGCAATCCGGCGATCCGTTTCGGGGCGCCCAGTTTCCAGTCGGCCCGCTTCGCGATTGCGGGGGCGCCGGTCGAACAGGACATCCGGCTCAAATATTTCCTGTAAGGCGTTGGGGTTGGACGGAACCTGTCGCCGCCCTGAACCATTTCCCCCATTGATATAAAGGGCATAGCATTCATGATCGACAGTCGCCGTCTTCTTCCCGCTGTACTCCCTCTGACTATGTTCGCCTTTGCCGCCCCTGTCTTCGCGCAAGAGGAGCAGGAGCATAGCACCCTGACGATCGGTGTCGGTGGTGCCTATGTTCCTAGCTATGAAGGGTCGGACGACTATCGGGCGATGCCGATCGCACAGGCGCGCGGCAAGGTGCATGATTTCGCCTTCTGGATGCGCGGTCCGTCCCTTTATGTTGATGCCATTCCCAATCGCGATGAAACGGGACTGGATTTCCAGCTTGGTCCGATGGTCAATGTGCGGTTCGACCGGACCAGCCGCAAGCAGATCAAGGACAATCAGATCCGGGCGCTCGGCAAGCTGGACACGGCGGTCGAGGTGGGCGGCTTTGTCGGCATCGGAAAAACGGGCGTGTTCACCAGTGCCTATGATAATCTGTCCGCTCGCATTGCCGTTTCAAAGGATGTGGCGGGTGCGCATGAAAGCTATGTCATCACGCCTGCCATCGAATATTTCACGCCATTGTCGACGACGAGCTTTGTCGGCCTGGGCCTGTCGGCGGAATATGTCGGCAAGAAATATGGTCGCTATTATTATGATGTCGATGCCGCCGGTTCGGTCGCCTCGGGCCTGCCGACTTATGCCGATGCGGGCACTGGTTCGGGCTTCAAGAAACTCTCGCTCAACGTGTCGGGCGGCAAGTCGCTGTCGGGCGACCTGCGCAAGGGGTGGGCGTTGTTCGCGGTCGGCGGCTATTCGCGGCTGCTGGGTGACTATGCCGACTCACCCATCGTGGCGATTGCGGGGAGCCGTAACCAATGGGTCGGCGCGGTGGGCGTCGGCTACACTTTTTAACCGAAGGCTAAGTGGGCCGGCGCGGGGTGATGCCGCCCTGCCGCTGACGGTGATAGCGGCGCTTCAATATCACGCTGATCACCAGCAGGGGGACGGAAAGCGCCCCGGCGATCAGTCCCAGGAAGCGGGGCGACCAGCCGTAGATACTGTGCAGGCCAGTCGCGCCGGGCAGCAGCATCAGCAATATCCCCAGCGTCAGTAACCATAATCCCCAGCGCCGCGGCCGTACCGCGACCATCCGCGTTTCGTGCCGCCAGGCCTTGCGCCCCGCTTTGGTGCTGAGGTCTGGCGATGAGGGGTGGGGTGTATGCGGCATAAGATGCTGGACCTTGTGCCCAACCGCCCCTATTCTGTCCATATCCCCGGGGAGCCATGATGGCTGAGAGGGGCGGTTTGAGTCCGCCCGACCCGCTGAACCTGATCCGGTTGACACCGGCGTAGGGAGGGAGCGGCCCCCATGCGGAAACCGCCCTCGTCCTTCGCCCAATGAAGAGACGAAGGAGGCCCTGATGGACACGATTTCCGTTCTGACATTGCGGCTGGCCGAAGCAATCGGCCTTTATCTGATTGTCATTGGCGTCAGCGGTCTGGTCGCGCCAGCGCGTTGGCGCGGGGTGATGGAGGATCTGGATCGCTCGCCGGGCCTGACCATCGCATTGGGCTTTAGCGTCTTTGCCGTCGGCACCGCGATGGTCATGGCCCACCGCGCGATGAGCGATCCACTGGCCGTCATCGTCACCCTTGCCGGCTATATCGCACTGGTCGAAGGGGCGCTGCTGATCGTGGTTCCGCGCGCCCTGCTTGATATTGGCCGCTGGGCCATCCGGTTCACGCGCATTTGGGCGATTATCTCGCTCGTCCTTGGTCTTCTCCTCTTTCTGGCGGGCCTGACGGGTCGCGCCACCGTCATTGTCTGAAAAGGAATCGCAAATGGCTGATGTCCCCGCCCATACTGAGATGCCCGAAGCCGGAGGCTTCGCCGACCGGCAGGTCGCAATGAACGTTACGACTGGCCCCATTCGGGGATCGAAGAAGGTCCATGTCGGGCCGTTGAAGGTCGCGATGCGCGAAATTCATCTGGAGCCGGGCAGCGGCGAACCGCCGGTGCGGGTCTATGACACGTCCGGTCCCTATAGCGACCCGGACGCCCGGATCGACATCATGTCGGGCCTGCCACAGTTGCGCCGGGATTGGATCATGGGCCGGGGCGATGTGGAGGACTATAGCGCGCGGGCCGTGAAGCCGGAGGATAACGGCCTGAAGGGGCCGGATCGTTCCGCCGGTGTCGCGCAGTTCCCCAACGTGGTGAAGCGCCCGATCCGCGCGAAGGCCGGCATGAATGTCAGCCAGATGCATTATGCGCGCCGGGGCATCATCACGCCGGAAATGGAATATGTCGCCGAGCGTGAGAATCTGGGCCGCGCCCGGCTGGCCGAATATGTCCGTGACGGGCAGGATTGGGGCGCGGAGATCCCCGATTATGTGACGCCGGAGTTCGTGCGCGATGAGATTGCGCGGGGCCGGGCGATCATCCCCAATAATATCAACCACCCGGAATCGGAGCCGATGGCGATCGGCCGCAATTTCCTGGTGAAGATCAACGCCAATATCGGCAACAGCGCCGTTGCGTCGGATGTGGCGTCCGAGGTCGACAAGATGGTCTGGTCGATCCGCTGGGGCGCGGATACGGTCATGGATCTGTCCACGGGGCGCAACATTCACGACACGCGCGAATGGATCATCCGCAATTCGCCGGTGCCGATCGGCACCGTTCCCATCTATCAGGCGCTGGAAAAGGTCGGCGGCATCGCCGAAGACCTGACCTGGGAAATCTTCCGCGACACGCTGATCGAACAGGCCGAGCAGGGCGTCGATTATTTCACCATCCATGCGGGCGTGCGCCTGCCCTATATCCCGATGACCGCCAAGCGCGTCACGGGCATCGTGTCGCGCGGCGGTTCGATCATGGCGAAATGGTGCCTGTCGCACCATAAGGAGAGCTTCCTTTACGAGCATTTCGACGAGATTACGGAGATTATGAAGGCCTATGACATCGCCTATTCGCTGGGCGATGGGCTGCGTCCTGGTTCCATCGCCGACGCCAATGACGAGGCGCAGTTCAGCGAACTCTACACGCTGGGCGAACTGACCAAGCGCGCCTGGGAACAGGATGTGCAGGTGATGATCGAGGGGCCGGGCCATGTGCCCATGCACAAGATCAAGCAGAATATGGAAAAGCAGTTGGAGGCCTGCGGCGAGGCGCCCTTCTACACGCTTGGGCCGCTAACCACCGACATCGCGCCGGGCTATGACCATATCACCAGCGGCATCGGCGCGGCCATGATCGGCTGGTACGGCACGGCGATGCTTTGCTATGTCACGCCCAAGGAGCATCTGGGCCTGCCCGACCGCGACGATGTGAAGGTGGGCGTGGTGACGTACAAGCTGGCCGCCCACGCCGCCGACCTTGCCAAGGGCCACCCGGCGGCCAAGGTCCGCGACGATGCCCTGTCGCGCGCGCGCTTCGAGTTCCGCTGGCGCGACCAGTTCAACCTGTCGCTCGATCCCGACACCGCGGAGGCCTATCACGACCAGACGCTGCCCGCGGAAGGCGCGAAGACGGCGCATTTCTGCTCCATGTGCGGCCCAAAATTCTGCTCGATGAAGATCACGCAGGAAGTGCGCGACTTTGGGGCGAAGCAGAATCAAGAGGCCGATGCTTTCATCGCCGCTGAGGATGCGCAGAAGGGCATGGATGCGATGAGCGAGGTGTTCAAGGAGAAGGGTGGGGAAATTTACCTGCCAGCGGCGGAATAGCGATGTTCCGGCGGAGGCTCCATAGGTCTCCGCCGGAATGTAAAGCCTCATTGCAAAATTGTTCTTGATATGTTCTTATTATCACCTTCACATGAGTCGGTGAATGAACGTGATCGAGACGAGCTATAGCTATTATCTGATATTGGTTCCGCCACCCGCAACGGCGCGGCTGATGGATAGACTGCGTGTGCAATATGGCCTTGATCGTCAGATCGTCGAACGTGAGCGGTTACACATGACGATCGGAAAGCTGGCCGTGCAGCATCCGATTCCCTTGCCGGATATGGTGGATCATGTGGAACAGGCCTTCACAGGCCACAACTTCCCCGGATGCGAGATCGTGCTGGATCGGCTGTCGGGCGGCATGCTGGAGTCGAGCGATCGTCTGTCTGGCCTGCATCATTTACATGGAGAGCTGTCGGGAGTGCTGGATTCCAAGGGGTTGGGAATAGTGAACAAAAGCTTCCATCCTCATTTGTCGCTCAGCTACGCTTCTTATCGAGGCATCAGCATTGTGCCGCGCATAGTCTGGCACGCGACGGAGATGATCCTGATCGAAAGCCTGCATGGCCGCCATCTGCATAGGCCATTGCGGAAATGGGGCCTGGCTCGCGACCAAATCGCGCCTGTTCCCAAGCAGCTTGAAATCTGGAACGCCTGACGGATGTTGGCGTGTTTCAGGCCTTGACTCGTGTTCGCCCCAGCCGCCGATCCACCCAGACCACCCCATAGCCCGCCACGATAAACCCCAGCGCAATCAGCGCGGCGTTCACCGAGACCCCGGCCCAACCCAGTTTTGTGACGTTGATGAAGGGGTAGGCATATTTCCCCTCCACCAGCCCACGCAGCAGCGCATAGGGCAGGTACGTCAGCGGGAAGAGCATCCAGATCCACGGTGCGCCCCAGTTCAGTTGGCCCTTGGACGCGAAAACCAGCCACCACAGGGGGAGAAGGATCGGCGTCACCTTGTGCAACAGGGTGTCGGTGAGCAGTGCGCCGCCAGAGAGTTCGATCATGCCGCGCAACAGCAGGCCGTAGACGATGCCGACCAGCAGGATCGAGAGGGTTGCTCCACCCAGCAGCACGGGCCTTCGCGCCCATCGCTGCCCTAGGGCCACGCCACTCATCACGATGGCGACGACAATGTTGGCCCAGATGGTGAAGAAGCGTAGCAGCGTCCAGAGCGTCGTCACGACATCGCCGTTCGCCGTGCCGTGAAAGGTGACGATGAACTGCACGCCAAGACCGGTGCAGGCTACCGCCGCCACAGCCAGCGCAGCGATTCGCGCTGTCGTTGAGGGCGGAGCATAGCGCGTCACGGGCGCCTCGCCTGCCCATCAGCCGGGCGCGTCCTCACCACCCCGACCGTCATCCCCGCTTGTTGCCCGGCTTGATCATGTCGGGCGCCAGTTCCAGCCCGGCGCGGCCATGGGCGGGTCCGTGCGCCGGCGCCTTGGGGTGGGGGACGTCGATCGGCTCTTCGACCTCCAGCATGCCTTCCCATTTGGTGATGACCGATGTGGCGATGGCGTTGCCCAGCACGTTGGTGGCGGTGCGGCCCATGTCCATGAAATGATCGACGGCGAGGATGAAGGCGACGCCCTCCACCGGCAGGTCGAATTGGCCCAGCGTGGCGGCAACCACGACCAGCGATGCGCGGGGGACGGCGGCGATGCCCTTGCTCGTCACCATCAGCACCAGCAATATGGTGATCTGGGTCGCGATCGGCAGGTCGATGCCATAGGCCTGCGCGATGAAGATGGTCGCGAAAGTCGCGTACATCATCGATCCGTCAAGGTTGAAGCTGTAGCCGAGCGGTAGCACGAAGCTGTAGATGCGGCGCGGCACGCCGAACCGGTCGAGCTGTTCCAGCATCTTGGGGTAGGCGGCCTCGGACG
Organism: Sphingobium aromaticiconvertens; assembly: GCF_037154075.1. NCBI lineage: Bacteria > Pseudomonadati > Pseudomonadota > Alphaproteobacteria > Sphingomonadales > Sphingobiaceae > Sphingobium > Sphingobium aromaticiconvertens. Next base: position 350,521 of record NZ_JBANRJ010000001.1, on the reverse strand, counting down.
AGGCGGTGGAGAAGGCGATAAGGATCGGCTCGCGGACATAGCGGATCAGCGTGAACATCCGCTTGCCAAGGAAGATCGCGCCCGCCGCGAACAGCAGCAACCATAATGCGCCCAGCGCAAGATAGAATTCGCCGATCAACTGGCCGAAGGTCACAAGTATTCCAAGGCCTTGCAATGTAACCGAGGAGGCCAGCGCACCGAACACTGCAAAGGGGGCCACGCGCATGACATAGCCGGTGACTTGCAGCATCAGTTCGACCAGCGATTCCACGACGGCGATGATCGGCTTTCCCTTGTCCCCGATCGCGGTGAGCGCGACCCCGACGAACAGCGAGAAGACGACGATCTGGAGGATCGAATTTTCCGCCATTGCCCCTATCATGGAGGTGGGAAAGACGTGGAGGATGAAGTCACGGAAATTGAGCGCTTCGGTGTTCACGCCTGAATCCGCGCCACTGCGGACCAGATTGAGGCCTTCGCCGGGCGCAAAGAAGTTGACGAAGATGAGGCCCAGCGTCAGCGAAATCAGGCTGGCGATGATGAACCATGCGAGTGCCCGTCCGCCAATCCGGCCCAATGCCGCGCTGTCGCCCATATGGGCAATGCCCGCGACCAGCGTGGAGAAGACCAGCGGCGCGATAATCATCTTTATGAGGTGCAGGAAGATGTCGGCCAGCAGGTGGAAGTAGCCCGCCACATCCTTTGCCTGGGCTTCGTCACCGCCGACCCAGAGGTTGGCCGCGTAGCCCGTAAGCACCCCCAGGACCATGCCCGTCAGGATATAGGCCGTCAGTCTGTTCCGCATGTATATCCTCTAACCTGCGCGGCCCCGCCCACGCTGATGATCCGTCTTGTCAGGCAAGCACACCTAACAGGCGCCCGGCACGCCCGCAATGCAAGGGGAGCGTCGCATGCGGCCGACCGGGCTTGCTCTGGTTAAACGAAGCGGAGGGCCGTTTCCGCGCCTCGGTTCGTCCTGAATGGATGAAATGGGGCCAAATGAATGGGGCGGAGGGGAACGGGTTTCAGGGATACAGCATCCCTTCGTCCCAGCCCGTGTCGGTGCGGGTGAAGAGGCGGCGTTCGTGCAGCCGATATTCGCGATCCTGCCAGAATTCGATTGTGTGGGGGATGACGCGCAGGCCCGACCAGTGGGGTGGGCGGGGCACAGGCTGGCCATCGAAGCGGGCGCGCGCTTCTTCGAACCGATCAAGGAAGAGCTGGCGTGAGGGGAGGGGGCGGGACTGGTCTGATGCCCAGGCGCCTAGCTGGGAATCGCGGCTGCGGGTCGCGAAATAGGCGTCGGCAATGGCGTCATCGACCGGCTCCACCGGTCCTTCGATCCGAATCTGGCGACGCAGCGACTTCCAGTGGAACAGCAGGGCGGCGTGCGGATTGGCGAGCAGTTCGCCCGCCTTGCGACCCTCGAAATTCGTATAGAAGATGAAACCTTGCGCGCCGTGGCCCTTCAGCAACACCATCCGCACCGACGGGCGGCCGGCGGCGTCAGCGGTGGCCAGCGCCATCGCATTGCTGTCATTCACCTCGGTTTCGCGCGCTTGCGCATACCACTCATCGAACAGGACAAAGGGGTTGGTCATGGGGCATGGCTTAGGGCTGGGGCGGCGCGCTGTCGATATGGGCGACAAGCATGCTTGAAGGAAACCGCCCTTTTCGCCACATAAGGGCACGTTTTCATTCCTACCCGTCAAAAAGGACACCACATTCCCGTCATGGCCGATCCCTACACCACTCTGGGCGTCGCGCGCAGCGCGAGCGAGGCGGAGATCAAGTCTGCCTATCGCAAGCTGGCGAAGGAATTGCACCCCGACCGCAACACGGACAATCCCAAGGCCGCCGATCGCTTTGCCGAGGCGACCAATGCCTATGACCTTCTGTCCGACAAGGACAAGCGGGCGCGGTTCGACCGGGGGGAGATCGACGCGGACGGCAATCCCGCCGCGCCCTTTGGCTATGGCGCGGGCGGTGGTTTTCGCGGGCGACCGGGTGCCGGGCCGGGCGGGGCGGAGTTTCAGGACGGCGGCGATTTCGGCGATATATTCGAGGGGCTGTTCGGCGGCGGGCGCGCCCGCGCGGGCGGTGGTTTCGGCGGATTTGGGCGCGGACCCCAGCCAAAGGGCGCGAATGTCGCCTATCGGCTGGCGGTACAATTCATCGACGCGGCGACGCTGGCGCCGCAGCGCATCACATTGCAGGACGGCAAGACCATCGATCTGAAGCTGCCCGCCGGGGTTGAATCGGGTACGCAGATGCGCCTGTCCGGCAAGGGACAGCCGGGGGCGGGCGGCGCTGGCGATGCAATCGTCACGATCGACGTAAAATCCCATCCTTTCTTCACGCGCGATGGCGACAACATCCTGCTCGACCTGCCGATCACCCTGGATGAAGCGGTGAAGGGCGGGAAGGTCAAGGTGCCGACCCCTGATGGCCCGGTGATGCTGGGCGTGCCCGCTGGGGCGACATCGGGCAAGACGCTTCGCCTGCGCGAACGCGGCTTCACGGCCAAAAGCGGGAAGCGGGGCGACCAGTTGGTGACGCTGATGATCGACGTGGCCGCCGATGACCCGGCAATCCGCCAACTGATGGAAAGTTGGCAGGACGATCGCGCCGTTCGCGCCCATCTGGGCGTGTGATGCGTTAGGTCGGGCATGGTGCAACCTTCCCCGCATAGCCCCGAGTCGCGCCGCCACCGGCTGGCCAATCACACGCGCAATCATATCAACCGCCAGATCGACAGGGTGCGACCGGGTTCTTCCGCATTCGAGATATTCAAGCGGGTGGCCGTAGGCACCTATAGTGACGGGTTCATCCATGCCGGGAACCTCGCTTATCTCTCGTTGATGACGCTGTTCCCCTTCTTCATCGTCGCCGCGGCCGTCGCCAGCATTTTTGGCCGGACGCAGGACGGGATTTCCGCAGTCAACGCCTTCCTTACCACCGTGCCGCACGGTGTCGCCGATGTCGTGCGTCAGCCGATCAGTGATGTGCTGACCGCGCGGTCGGGGCCGCTGCTTTGGCTGGGCGGGCTGGTCGGCTTGTGGACCGTGGGCAGCCTCATCGAAACGATCCGCGATATCATGCGCCGCGCCTATGGAACGAAAAGTACCAAGTCCTTCTGGCATTACCGGCTGGGCGCGGTGGGCATCACGCTGGTCAGCGTGCTGGCGGTGATGTTCGCTTTTTCGATGCAGGTCATGATTACTGGCATCGACCAGTTTCTGCATCAGATCCTGCCTTTCGCGGACGATGCGATCGCGCTGGTATCGTCGCTGAAACTGGTGCCGATGGCGATATTATGCGTCGCCCTGTGGTCGCTTTACGTGTCGCTGACCCCTACGGCTTATAAGGGGCCTGAGTTTCCAAAATGGCCCGGCGCCATCGCCACAGCGCTGTGGTGGTTTGCCGTGACGCTGCTGTTGCCGCCCACATTATCGCTGCTGGGCGGCTATGATCGGACCTATGGCAGCCTGGCCGGTGTGATGATCACGCTCATTTTTTTCTTTCTCGTCGGGCTTGGCGTGGTAATTGGCGCGGAACTGAACGCGGCGCTCGCCGAATTCCCGACAGAGGAATCGCGTGAGACAGCCGACAAACAAGGGAATGAGACGGGAAAATGAACGGCTTGATGGCTGGCAAGCGCGGTCTGATCATGGGTCTGGCCAATGACAAGTCGCTGGCTTGGGGGATTTCCAAGGCGCTACATGCGCAGGGCGCGGAACTCGCCTTCGCCTATCAGGGCGAGGCGCTGGCGAAGCGGGTGCGCCCACTGGCGGCGGAGGTCGGATCAGACTTTCTGATCGATTGCGACGTGTCCGACATGGACAAGCTGGACGCTGCCTTTGCCGAGATAGAGGCAAAGTGGGGCGGGCTGGACTTCGTTGTGCATGCGATCGGCTTTTCGGACAAGAATGAGCTGCGCGGCCTCTATGTCGACACCAGCCTCGAAAACTTCCTGCTGACCATGAACATCTCCGCTTACAGTTTTGTGGCGGTGGCCAAGCGCGCCCGCGCGCTGATGCCCAATGGCGGCAGCATCCTGACGCTCAGCTATTATGGCGCGGAGAAGGTAATCCCGCACTATAATGTGATGGGCGTGGCGAAGGCGGCGCTGGAAACCAGCGTCAAATATCTGGCGATGGACCTGGGACCGGAGAATATCCGGGTGAACGCCATCTCCGCCGGGCCGATCAAGACGCTGGCCGCGAGCGGCATTGGCGATTTCCGCTATATCCTTAAGTGGAACGAGCTGAACTCGCCGCTGCGCCGCAACGTGACGATCGACGATGTGGGCGGCTCGGCCTTGTACTTGCTGTCTGATCTGGCCAGCGGCGTGACCGGCGAGATCCATCATGTCGATGCGGGCTATAACGTCATCGGCATGAAGGCCGAGGACGCACCGGACATCACGCTCGACACATGAGCTTCAACACATTCGGGCGCGTCTTTCGCTTCACCACCTGGGGGGAGAGCCATGGTCCCGCGATTGGGACCGTGGTCGATGGTTGCCCGCCGGGTCTGCCGTTGTCGGAGGAGGATATTCAGCCCTTCCTTGACCAGCGCAAGCCTGGCACATCGAAATTCACGACCCAGCGGCGCGAGCCGGATCAGGTCCGCATCCTGTCCGGCGTGTTCGAGGGGAAGACTACCGGCACGCCGATCAGCCTGATGATCGAGAATGTCGATCAGCGGTCGAAAGATTATTCGGACGTCGCCAAGGCCTATCGCCCCGGCCATGCCGATTATGCCTATGACGCCAAATATGGCTTTCGTGATTATCGCGGCGGCGGGCGTTCGTCGGCGCGCGAAACGGCGAGCCGGGTGGCGGCGGGCGCGGTCGCGCGCGCGGTGTTGGCTGAGGTCGATATTTTCGCCTGGGTCAGTGAGATTGGCGGCGACGCGATCGACCCGGCGCGCTTCGACCCCGAAGAGATTGGCCGCAATCCCTTTTTCTGCCCTGACCCGGAAGCGGCGAAGCGCTGGGAAGTGCTGGTGGATGCCGCGCGGCTCGACGGGTCGTCGCTTGGTGCGGTGGTGGAATGCGTCGCCAGCGGTGTGCCCGCAGGCTGGGGCGCGCCGCTCTATGCCAAGCTCGACAGCGAACTGGCGGCTGCGATGATGAGCATCAACGCGGTCAAGGGCGTCGAGATCGGCGATGGCTTTGCCGCGGCTCGTTTGCGCGGCGAAGAGAATGCCGATCCGATGCGGCCGGGTGTTGATGGCCCGACTTTCCTCGCCAATCATGCGGGCGGGATTGCCGGGGGTATTTCCACGGGCCAGCCGGTGAAGATACGGGTCGCGTTCAAGCCGACCAGTTCGATCCTGGTGCCGGTCGACACTGTCACGCGTGGGGGCGAGGCGTCCGAGATCATCACCAAGGGCCGCCATGACCCCTGCGTCGGCATCCGCGGCGTGCCGGTGGTCGAAGCGATGATGGCGCTGGTATTGGCGGATCAGAAGCTGCTGGATCGCGCCCAATGTGGTGATCTGGCTCGTTGATCGGGATGCGCCGGGCTGTTGCGGCGAACCCCCGGAACAATGCGGCGACCGGAAGCGCTACGGACTCGACGGGCCATCCGGCGGGGCGTAGAGTATTTCGGTCAGCGGCAATGCGAATGCAATGGGGAGCGTCACACCCTATCCGGGCAAGTGACGGTCAAAATGTCCCCTGAAGCCGCGATCTGGGCCAGTCATGGAAACATGACTGGCCCTTTTCGTTATGACCGTTCAAGAGACGCGACATCGCGATCGGGGGATTAAGGGAATGCAGGCTGTTGCCGCGCTGCTGGGCGCCTATCGCGCGGAAATCGGCCTTTTTGTCCTTCTCATCATGTTCGTGGAATTCGTGCGGGAGCGCTATCCCGCAACGGTCGTCGCGGTGCTGGGCGCGTGCGCCTATGCCGCGCTAGGGCTGATCGACGAAGAGGGGCTTTTCTCGGTCTTTTCAAACAGCGCGCCGCTGACCATCGGAGCGATGTTCGTGCTGACGGGCGCGCTGATCCGCACCGGAACGATCAACCGCGTCGCCGACATCATCATGGCGCGCGCTGAAAAACATCCGCGCCTTGCCATTGCAGAGGTCATGCTGGGCGGCACGATCGCGTCGGCTTTCCTGAACAATACGCCGGTCGTCGTGGTGATGATCCCGATCATCTTCAAGCTGGCGCAGGTAACGGGTGTGCCGGTCAAGAAGCTGATGATGCCGGTCAGCATCGTCGCCGTGCTGGGTGGGTGCCTGACCCTGATCGGCACATCCACCAACCTGATCGTGGCGGGGATCGCCCGCGAACAGGGCATGACGCCGTTCGGCATCTTCGACATCACGCCTTATGGCCTGGCAGGGGTCATCGCCGGGCTGGCAACATTGGTCGGCCTCTCCTTTCTTCTGCCGTCCGACCCGCCCGCGATCAGCGCGGAGGATGGCGGCAACGCACAGGATTATCTCACCGAACTGGTGGTGCGGCAGGATAGTGACCTTATCGGGCGCGAGATCGGGTCGCTGGGCGTCTTTGGCCGTTCGGTGGCGCTGCTGGCGTTGAAGCGTGGCGGGCAGATTCAGCGCGGCGATCTGGATGCAGAAGAACTGCGGGGCGGTGATCGGCTGATCGTCCGCGCCGACGGTACCGCAATCATGACGCTGCGCGAATCGGGCAGGTTCGAGATGGGGATCGCCGCCGACTCCGCGGCCCCCGCGAGCGAGGGGACGGTGATTGAGGCGATGGTCGCGCCCAGCCATCCTTCGATCGGCGAGCGCCTTGCCGACATTCCCTTCCTGCATGCGTTGCGGGTACGGATTATCGGCATCAACCGATCGCGCCATTTGCCGGGACCGGACCTGTCCGAGACGCGGGTGCGCGGGGCTGATCGGCTGCTGATTGCAGGCAGTGATGACGCGATACGATCATTGCGCGACAATCCCAACCTGATGGGTGTCGACATCAGCCGCACCCGCGCCTTTCGCCGGAACAAGGCGTGGATCGCGATCCTTTCTATGGTAGCGGTGGTGCTGTTCTCCGCGCTCAATATTATCAGCATCGGCCTGGCCGCGATCATCGCCATCGGCGTTATCCTGGCCGCGCGCTGTATCGACGGGGAAGAGGCGTGGGCAGCGATCGACGGCAATGTGCTGATCCTCATTTTTGCCATGCTGGCCGTGGGGATAGCGCTGGAACAGGCGGGCAGCGTCGCGCTGATGGTCGGATGGATCACGCCGCTGCTGAAGGTCGCGCCGGAATGGTCGCTGGTTTTCATCATCTATTTCTTTGCGCTGATCCTGTCGGAATTGCTGAGCAATAATGCGGTGGCGGCGCTGTTGACGCCGATCACTATTGCGCTGGCTCAGCAATTGGGGGTGGATCCGCGCCCGCTGGTGATCGCGCTGATGATCGGCGCATCGGCCTGTTTCGCGACGCCGATCGGCTATCAGACCAACGCGCTGGTCCATGCCGCCGGGGATTATCGCTTCGCCGATTTCGTGCGGATCGGCGTGCCGCTCAATCTGGTGGTGGGGCTGGCCGTCTGCGCATCGCTGGTTATGCTGGGATAGCCGCTTCAAAGCCATTGGGGTGAGGTCGGCCCTGCCATCGTTCAACGAGAGGTTGCATAAGATGGGCAGAGCCAAGCGAGGACTACCCATGACCAGCCTGCCCTTTTTTCAGGTCGATGCCTTTGCCGATGCGCCCTTCACCGGCAATCCCGCTGCCGTCATGCCGCTCGACACATGGCTGGCGGATGATGTGCTGCAAGCGATAGCGGCGGAGAACAACCTGTCCGAAACCGCCTTCGCCGTGGTGACACCCGATGATGCGGAGGCGGATTTTGCGCTGCGCTGGTTCACGCCCACGGTCGAAGTGAAGCTGTGCGGCCATGCGACGCTGGCGAGCGGGCATGTGCTGATTCAGGGAGATGCCATCCGCTTTCGCACGCGCCATGCCGGGGTGCTGACCGTCGAGCGGACGGGAGAACGCTATGCGCTGTCGCTCCCGGCCTGGAATGTGACGCCGCGCGCCATGCCCGATCTGGCGGCGGCGATGGGCGGAGAGGTGCAGGAATCCTTCTGGCGGGACGGTGGCTATACGATCTTCACCTATGCCGATGCAGCGGCGGTCCGCGCGCTAACCCCGGACTTCGCGGCGCTCCGCAAGGCGGGGGACATCATGTTCATCGCTACCGCGCCCGGCGAGGACAGCGACATGGTGAGCCGGGTATTCGTACCCGGCGGCGGGGTGGATGAGGACCCGGTGACGGGATCGGCCCATGGCCTCCTGACCCCCTTCTGGGCAGCGCGGCTGGGGCGCGATCGGTTGAGTGCGGTGCAGGCGTCGGCGCGGGGCGGGCGGCTCGAATGTTCGCTTCAAGGCGACCGGGCGATATTGAGCGGGGCGTGCCGGACGGTGATCGAGGGGCGGTTCTTTCTTTAGGCCGGAAACAGCCCGATCAGCTTGGCAAGACTTGCCCTGAGCGCGACGCGCTCTTCCTTGCGCGGGGACATGCCGATCCGCACGATCGTCAGCCGCTGGCTGGGCGAGACGAGGATATATTGGCCGTTATGGCCGACGCAGCCGAACAGGCTTGCCGGCGCTTGCCCCGGCATCAGCGCACTTTCATTGCTCTGGCGGTTGAGCCAGAGGTGGCCGCCATAGGCCGAATTGCGCTTTGACGGGCGGGTCATGAAGTCGATCCAGTTTTCCGCCACCATCTGATGTCCGCCGACGCGCCCATGATTGCGGAGCAATTCGCCGAACCGGCCATAGTCGCGCGCGGTCATGTGCAGGATCGATCCGCCGATCATCGTACCTGCGGCATCATATTCGGGAGTCAGGCTGGGGAGTTTCGCCGGAATCTTCAGCCGTCCGTCGATGAACTGCTGCATCGCCCGCTGACGCACGGCGGGATTTTCGCTGTTGGTGAGTTGGCGGGTCATCAGGTCCGACAGGATCATGGTCGTCCCGCTGCTGTAGGAATAGGTCGCGCCGGGCGTGTGCGCGAGCGGCTTTCCTTCGGCGAAACGAGCCATATCCTGCGCGCCGTCGGTGAACAGCATCCGTGTCGTGTCAGCGCTCGCCACCGGATCGGCCTCTTCTACATGGCCAAGGCCAGAGGACATGGTGAGAAGCTGGCGCAGGGTGATCCTGCCGCGCGGATCGCCCGGCTGGCTCCAGGCGGGCATGGGCACTGGCGAATCGAGTGCCAGCCGTCCGTCCGATACCATCAGGCCGACCAATACGGCGGTCACGCTCTTCGCCATCGACCAGGAGAGTAATTTGGTGTCGGGGCCAAAGCCCGGCGCATAGCGTTCCGCCACGATCCGTCCGCCTTGCATCACCAGTAAAGCGCGCGTTTTGCCCATGTCGGACTCACCATCGAAGATCGCGTCGATCGCGCTGCGCAGCGCGGTTTCGCCCGGCGCCGCGTCGGCCGCGACACTATAGAGCGGGGCGGGATCGGTTGCAGTCGCTAGTCCACCGCCGGCCAGCGCCAGCGCGAGGAGGCCAAGGCTTGCGCTCGCCCAGTGAATCGTCTTCATGTCCCATCCTTTAAGAACCACGGCCATAGCATGGGGATCGGAAAAGTTGAGCATGTCGCGTCGGCGCAAATGGATTTATGGGGCTGGTGCGTTTGGCTTTGTGCTGCTGGGCCTGCTCGTCTGGAACTGGAGCGCGCTGCGGGCGCATGCGGCGGTCGGTGCAGCCTATGGTGCGCGGATCGGCTGTTCCTGTCGCTATGTCGAGGCGCGCGACATGAAAAGCTGCGCGGCGGACAAGGAGCCGGGGATGGGCGTTGTGCATCTGGCGGATGTGCCGCAGGAGCGGGCCGTGACCGCCAGTGTTCCCCTGCTCGCATCGCGGAGCGCGCGGTTCAAGCCGGGCTGGGGTTGTCTGCTCGACCCTGTGGAATGACGCTTCAGGCGGCTTGCGTGATCGCCGCCTGTGTTTCTTCGATCCAGCCGCCGCCCAGCACCTGTTCGCCAGCGTAAAGCACGGCTGCCTGACCCGGCGATACGCCATATTCGGGTGCGTCGAAGATCAGCCGGTCCTCCTCCAGTCGGGCGGGGACGGGCTTGGCCATGGAACGAACCTTGGCCGTAAGGGCGCCGGAAAAATCGCCGCCCAGCCAGTTGATGCCGGACAGGCGCGCGCCCGCAACGGCCAGCGCCGCGCGCGGGCCAACGACCACGCGGCGCTCGTCTGCTTCGATCCGCACGACATAGAGCGGGTCGGGCTGGCCGCCAATGTCGAGGCCCTTGCGCTGACCCACGGTGTAATGGATGAGGCCGCGATGCTGCCCCAGCACGCGCCCGTCGATATGGACGAATTCGCCGCCGGTATCGGCGTCGGGCCGTAATGTGCGGACGATCTTGGCATAATCGCCATCGGGCACGAAACAGATATCCTGGCTGTCGGGCTTGAGCGCGACGGCAAGGCCCAGTTCCGCCGCGATTTCGCGGACCTGCGGTTTGGGCATCGCGCCCAGCGGGAAGCGCAGATAATCGAGCTGTTCCTGCGTGGTGGCGAACAGGAAATAGCTTTGGTCGCGGGCGGGGTCGGCGGCGCGGTGCAATTCCGCGCCGTTCGCGCCCTCCACCCGGCGAACATAATGGCCGGTGGCGAGGCAATCGGCGCCCAGATCGCGCGCGATCGAGAACAGATCGGTGAATTTCACCCCCATATTGCACTTCACGCAGGGGATGGGGGTGCGCCCGGCCATATATTCGTCCGCGAAATCGGCGATCACCGAATCGCGGAAACGGCTTTCATAATCAAAGACATAATGGGCGATGCCGATGCGGTCGGCGACCGCGCGCGCGTCGCGAATATCCTGACCCGCGCAGCAACTGCCGGTGCGGCCCACCGCCGCGCCATGATCGTAGAGCTGGAGCGTCACGCCGATCACTTCCGCGCCGGTACGCGCGGCGAGTGCCGCGACGACGCTGGAATCGACACCGCCCGACATGGCGACGACGATCCGCCGGGCGCTCAAGGGCGCGACAAGCTGAAATTCTGGCTGCATGGGGGCCATATAGGCGCGCCGGGCCACAGGTTCCAGCGCAATTAACCGCTGCTTCATCGCTCCTAACAGCATCTGACCGCCGGGTTTACGGACCCTTATGCTTTAGCGCGTACAACGCGTTCATGGACTTGAGTTTTCTTCGTAACGGCAAGCTGACGCCTGCCGATGCCACACCGGTAGAACGCATGCGCGTCGCGGTCTGGCCGTTCCTGCTGACCGCCCCGGCGGCGCTGCAGGCGGCCAGTCCGACCGCGCAAGCCATGGCCGATATCCTGCGGGGGCAGGAGGCGGACGAAAAGGACGATTGGGTTCAGTCGCTGGCCGATATTTTCGCGCCACGTGACCATGGGATGATCGAAGCCGACGGGCTTGAGGGCAGCTTTAATCCGCTGGTCGCGAGCCGTTTAAGGGTGGGGCAAAGAAGATGAAGGTCACGTTTACCGTGGCGCTTTAGCCGTTCTTCAGGGCTGAAAGCGCAAACAGGTTTCGTAATTGAATTCGGCAATGCCAGTGCCGCTTTTTGAGGTGATAATGATCGAGAACCAGAAAATCCGGCCTGCCCAGGTCGTCGGCCCACTGGGAGAACCGCTGACGCTGGATAGCCTGCCGCCCTCCAATACGACCCGCTGGGTCGTGCGGCGCAAGGCGGAGGTGGTCGCGGCCGTCAATGGCGGCCTGCTGACCGTCGATGAGGCGTGCGCCCGCTATTCCCTGACGCTGGAGGAGTTCGCCAGCTGGCAGCGCGCGGTCGACCGATCGGGGATGCACGGGCTGCGTGTCACTCGTATTCAATATTATAAGTCGCTTTACGAGCGGCAGCAGAAATTCTGATCGCGCGTCCAGTCTCCCAGGCATAACCGCTTCCCAGGCGTGACGATAATGGCCGCCCGGTTTCAACCGGGCGGCTTTTTTGTTGCCATTGCGTTACACAAATGGTTGCCCAGCCGGAATTATCGCGGGGGCGCGGGAACGGGAAGCCTCGTTCGCCGTTGAACCTTTCAGAAGCCCGCAGACAGGGGGCGTTGGCAAGGAGATTATGTCATGGGTATCATTCTTTGGTTGATCGTGGGTGGTGTCATCGGCTGGCTTGCCAGCATGGTCATGCGGACGGACGCGCAGCAGGGCATCCTGCTGAATATCGTCGTCGGCATCGTTGGCGCCTTCATCGGCGGCCTGATTTTCAGCGGCGGTTCGATCAATAATGCTGGCCTGACGCTCTACAGCTTCCTGGTTTCGCTGGCTGGTGCGATCATCCTGCTCGCAATCGTCAATCTGGTACGTCGCGGGTCGGTGCGCTAATCGCCTGACTGGACCTTCCCCCGCACGATGCGGCAATATATGACTGGAAAGCCTCGTTGGTTTCAGGACCGGCGGGGCTTTTCCCATCGCTATTTTTTTATGAAGAACCGATAGCCGACCAATATCGCCACCGCCCCCAGGGTTGCGGTGATGAAGCCTGCCTGTTCGTCCGCGCGATACAATCCCGCCAGACGGCCGACATAGCCTGCCAGCAGCGCGCCCGCGATTCCCAGCAACATGGTGATGACGCAGCCGCCCGGATCACGGCCCGGCATGATCAGCTTTGCAATCGAACCGGCCAGCAGTCCGATCACGATCCAGCCCAATATCTCCATCCCTCACCCCTCACGTCTTTCGAATGTTACGATAGCGCCACGAAAGGGGGTGTTTGGCAAGGGGGGCGTGAATCGCGCGCATGGATGACACAGGGCAACCGTTCGGCTGAGAGGGGCTAATTTTCCGGCTTGAGCATGGTGATCTATTCGGATAATACAGCGCGACAAAGGGGGCGGGATGCCCGTCGGAACAGATCGGATCGGGATGAACTACGAAACGCACTTCGCCAGCGATGCGCTCGGCGGGATGGACGCGGATGATGCGCGCGCGATCAAGCGTCGGCGCATCATCATCGCGGCCGTTGTCATATTGGCATTGGTGGCGATCGCTTCCTGGGTTGCGATACGTGGCCAGGGCGCGGCTGCGCCAGTCGAAGTCGGAGTGCAAGTGCCCGTAGTGACGGTTGTCACGCCCGGCCGCTCCACCGTCGATCGCACCGTGACCACGACCGGATCGCTCGGCGCGCGGATTGACATGCCCGTCGGTGTGGTCGGTGAGGGCGGGCAGGTGACGCGCGTACTCGTTCAGCCGGGCGATTGGGTCACGGAGGGGCAGGTGCTGGCCGTCCTCGAACGGTCTGTCCAGTCCGAACAGGTTCGCTCGCTCGCTGCGCAGGTAGAGGTGGCGCGTGCCGATGCCAAGCTGGCGCAGGCACAGCTCGACCGCGCCAAGTCGCTGGTGGGCCGCGGCTTCATCAGCCAGGCCGATATCGACCAGCGGACCGCGACCCGTGACGCCGCCGCCGCGCGTGTCAATGTCGCCATCGCCCAGTTGGGCGAGCAGCGCGCCCGCACTGGCCGTCTGGATATTCGCGCGCCCGCCGCAGGCCTGGTCCTGACCCGCACGGTTGAACCGGGCCAGATTGTCGGATCGGGCAGCGGCGTTCTGTTCCGCATGGCCAAGGGCGGTGAGATGGAGATGCGCGCGCAGGTGAGCGAGGGCGATCTTCAAACGCTGCGCGTCGGCAATCGCGCCATGGTGACGCCGGTTGGCGGCAAGGACAGCTTCGCCGGACAGGTCTGGCAGGTGTCGCCGGTGATCGATCCACAGAACCGGCAGGGCATCGCCCGGATCGCCATCCCTTATAATCCTGCGCTCCGGCCCGGCGGCTTTGCCTCTGCGTCGATGATCAGCGGGTCGGGTACGGCTCCGCTGTTGCCCGAATCGGCCGTGCAAAGCGATCCCAAGGGCAGTTTCGTCTATATCGTTGATGCCAAGAACATGGTGCAGCGTCGCGATGTGACCGTCGGCCAGGTGTCTGATGCGGGTGTCGCGGTGACGAGCGGTATTACGGGCAGCGAAAAGATCGTGACCTCCGCCGGCGCCTTCCTGACCCCAGGACAGAAGGTGAAACCGGAATTGTTGAAGGCGACATGAAGGTGGACGGCGCCCGTCGGACCGATGGGCGTCGTCGAACACGATCAAGGCGCATAAGATGCGTCGCCATGTTTGAAGAGGGCGCGGTGCGTCCGGCGAAGGAAAGCCGATCATGAGTTTCCGCAACATGTCCGCATGGGCCATCCGTAACCCGGTGACGCCGTTGGTGATTTTCGCGGCGCTGGTGCTGGCGGGGCTGATCAGCTTCTCCCGGATGGACGTCAATAACAATCCCGACATCAGCTTTCCGCTGGTCAACGTCATTGTCAGCCAGCCCGGCGCCGCGCCCACCGAACTGGAAACCCAGGTCACGCAGCGGGTCGAAGCCGCCGTGCGGGCGATCAGCGGGGTGGACGAAATCACGTCCATCGCGCTGGAAGGCCAGTCGCGCACATTTGTCCAGTTCCAGATCGGTACCCCGATCGACCGGGCGGTCAGCGACGTCAAGAATGCAGTCGACCAGATCCGCAGCGACCTGCCGGAAGGGATATTGGAACCGCAGGTCATGCGCGAGGATATCGACGGTGGGCCGATCGCCTATTTCAGCGCCGAAGCGACCGACATGACGCTGGAGGAGCTGTCCTGGTATGTCGATAACACGGTCGCCAAGCGGCTGCTGTCGATCAGCGGCATGGCTGCGGTCAAGCGGGGTGGCGGTGTCAGCCGCGAAATCCGCGTCATCCTGGATCCTGCAAAGCTCCAGTCGCATGGCATCACCGCGGCGCAGGTTAATCAGCAACTGCAACAGGTGAACCTGAATGCGGCGGGCGGCCGCACCGAGATCGCTGGCGCCGAACAGTCGATCCGCGTGCTGGGCAATGCCCGTAATGCGCGTGACCTGGGCCAGACGCAGATCGCGATTTCCGGCGGGCGTGTCGCAAAACTGGCCGACCTTGCCACGGTGCGTGACATGTATGCCGAACAACGCTCGATCGCGCTGATGAACGGTCGACAGGTGACTAGCTTCAGCATGGAGAAGGCCAAGGGGTCGTCGGACGTCACCGTCTATGACGAGTCGATGAAGGTCCTCGACAAGTTGCAGAAGGAAAATCCAAAGGTTCGCTTCAAGCAACTTTACACCAGCGTCGATTATACCAAGGAGCAATATCATTCGGCAATGGCCGCGATGATCGAGGGCGCCGTGCTGGCGGTGGTCATCGTCTTCCTGTTCCTGCGCGACTGGCGCGCGACGATGATTTCCGCGCTTGCGATTCCGCTGTCGGCGATCCCGTCCTTCTGGTTCATGGATATGATGGGCTTTACGCTGAACGGCATCTCGCTGCTGGCGCTGAGTCTTGTCGCGGGCGTGCTGGTCGATGATGCGATCGTGGAGATCGAGAATATCGTGCGTCATATGCGGATGGGCAAAAGCGCCTATCAGGCGTCGATCGACGCGGCGGATGAAATCGGCCTGGCCGTGTTGGCCACCACCATGGCGATCGTCGCGGTGTTCCTGCCCGTAGCGTTGATGCCCGGTATTTCGGGGCAATTCTTCATCCAGTTCGGCATGACCGTGGTCGTTTCCGTGCTGATGAGCCTTGCCGTCGCGCGCCTGATCACGCCGATGATCGCTGCCTATTTCCTCAAGGCCCATGGCGAGGAAAGTCATGGCGAAGGCTGGTTGATGGACCGTTATATGAGCGTGTTGCGCTGGTCGCTGGACGAGCGGCGGGCGATTGCCCATCGCGCCAGAGGCGGCTGGCACCGCTTCACCGCGATCTTCCTGGACCATCGTATGTGGACGGTCGGCTTCGGTTTCCTGGCCTTCATCGCCACGATCATCGCCTTTGCCACGCTGCCGATGACCTTCCAGCCGATCACCAACACCGATTTCAGCCAGGTGAAGATCGAGACGGTGCCGGGCAGCACGTTGGCGCAAACCACGGCCATCACTCGCAAGGTGGCGGACATGCTGGCTGCCGACACCGATGTCGTTGACGCCGCCTTTGCCGATATCGAGACGAGCAGTGCCGACATTTTCCTGACGCTCAAAAAGGATCGGCCGATGTCGTCGGTGGATTGGGAGCGCAAGGTTGCGCCCAAGTTCCAGACCGTGGCCGACGCGCGGGTCAATTTTCAGTCGCAGTCGGGTGGCGGCTTTGGCCGCGACATCATCATGATGTTCGGGTCTGATGACCCGGTAAAGCTGGAGTCGGTCGCCAATCAACTGGTCGCGCAGATGACCGGAATCAAGGAATTGCGCGCACCGCGGGTTGCGGGCGACATGCAACGGCCGGAGATCATCATCAAGCCGCGCATGGATCTGGCCGCCAGCATGGGCGTGACTACGTCGGCGCTGAGCCAGACGATCCGCATCGCGACGATCGGGGAGATCGACCAGAACAGCGCCAAATTCTCGCTGTCCGATCGCCAGATTCCGATCCGTGTCGCCATCGCCGAGGATAGCCGCAAGGATATCGCCACGATCGAGAATATGCCCGTGCCAACGGTCAACGGTGGTTCCGTGCCCCTGAAGGTGGTTGCCGATATTGGTTTTGGCGCGGGACCAACGCAGATCCGGCGCTATAACCAGATCCGCCGTATCGTCGTGGGTGCGGATCTGGCGCCGGGCATCGTCACCAGCCAGGCCATGCAGAAGATCAATGCCTTGCCGCTGATGAAGGCCCTGAATGAAGGCCGCATTGCGGACGTGCAGAAGATCAATGCCGGGGACGCCAAATGGCAGGCGGAGATGCTCGGCAACTTCGTCGTCGCCGTCATATCGGGCATCCTGTTGGTGCTGGCGGTGCTGGTGCTGTTGTACAAGCGGATCATGCCGCCCTTCGTAAATCTGGGATCGCTGTTGCTGGCGCCGCTGGGGGGCGCGATTGCGCTGCACCTTACCGGACAGCCGCTGTCGATGCCGGTGTTCATCGGGCTGCTCATGCTGTTGGGGATCGTAGCCAAAAACTCCATTCTGGTCATCGACTTCGCGCTGGAGGAGATGGAGAAGGGCGTGCCCAAGTTCGAGGCGATCGTGGACGCCGGGCACAAGCGCGCGCAACCGATCGTCATGACCACGGTGGCGATGGTCGCGGGCATGGTGCCCACGGCATTGTCGCTGTCGGGTGACGGAGCATGGCGCGCGCCCATGGGCATCACCGTGATCGGCGGCCTGTTGCTGTCGACGGTGCTGACGCTGGTGATCGTGCCTGCGACCTTCAGTCTGGCGATCGCGATTGAAAGCTGGGTCGGACCACGGCTGGGCGATCGCCTGCTCACCTACAAAAAGGGGGATGATGCCGCTCATCCGGGTGAAGTGCAGCCAGCGGAGTAAAATCCGCATCGATGGGGGGCTTCCCCTGAACGAAACGGGCGCGTAACCGTTTAGGGACCATGAAGCTGCTGCGCGACCTTCGGCCGATTGGGCTGCCCCTGTCATCGGCCCTTCCATCGTCCCTGACTTTGGCTCACCCCGCGCGGCGGATGCGGATGGTCGCCACGGCGATGTTGCTGGCGATGGCGCTCCTGTTCATCGCTGCACGCATGATCGGCCCGGTGCATCCGGTGGTTGGTTTCATTCAGGCCTTTGCCGAAGCGGCGATGGTCGGTGGCCTCGCCGACTGGTTTGCCGTCACCGCGCTGTTTCGCCATCCGCTGGGCCTGCCGATCCCGCATACCGCGATCATCCCGCGCAACAAGGACCGGATCGGCGACACGCTGGCAATTTTCCTGCGCGACAATTTCCTGACGCCTGCCGTCGTCGCGCGGCGGATGGGCGGGCTGGACGTGGCGGCGGCGGCCGGGCGCTTCCTTGCCAGCCCATCGGCCAGTGACGGGCGGTTGCGGCAGGGCGCATCGCGCCTGGTTGCCGACATGATGGAGGCGCTGGATCAGGAACGGCTTGGTGGGATGGTAAAGGGCGCGATCGCCCAGCGGCTGCGCGCCATCAACCTCGCCCCGCTGATCGGCCAGGCGATCGAGGCGGCGATGCGCGACGGGCGGCATGGGCCGGTGATGGACGGCATCATCCACTGGGCCGACAAGACGCTGGAGGCCAATGACCATCTGATCCGGCAAATAGTGCATGACCGGGCGGGCAAGATCATGCGCTGGACGGGGCTGGACGAAAATCTGGCCAATGCGATCATTGACGGGTTGCGCAAGATGCTGGCCGATATGGCGGATGACCCCGGCCACAGCCTTCGCCTGAAGGCGGAGGAGGGGATGCAAAAACTGGCCTCCGACTTACAGTTCGACATCGTGATGCAAGCGAAGGTAGCGAAGGTCCGGGACGAGATTGTCGACAACCCCGCCATGCAGCGCTGGATCGACGGCTTGTGGGAACAGGGCCGGGCCGGGTTGCTGCGGGCCGCGCGGGACCCTGGCGCGGCGATGGCCGGGCGGCTGGGTGAGGCACTGCGCCAACTGGGCGGGACGCTGCAATCCGATGCGCGGTTGCGTGCGCTTATCAACCGTTTCGTCCGGCGGACGGCGGTGGGGGCGACGGCGAGCTATGGCGACGCGATCGTGACGCTGGTGAGCGAGACGGTGCGCGGCTGGGATGCTGGAACGGTGACGAGCCGATTGGAAAATGCCGTCGGCCGCGACCTGCAATATATTCGCATCAATGGGACGCTTGTGGGCGGACTGGTGGGCGTCCTTATCCATGTGATCGACGTCTCCTTTTAGCATTTTGGGCGGTCGATGATTTCACTTGCGTTCGCAATGTTATGTTATACCATTATCATAGTTTCTGCGCAGATAGGCGGAAGCATAAGGAGATGGAGCATGACCAAAGGCGATAAGGTGATGACCGGATGGCGGCACGGCCGCGCGATGCTGGCGAGTGGGCATGGCTCGACCATAGGCTTTGGGCGCGGACGGGTTGCCGACGCGGTCGATGATTCGGGATCGCGCTATGGCGGGGGTAAGGGGTCGCCTTTCGGCCTTGGCGGCGCGATTGCCGTGCACGCGCTGGCGGTTGGCGTGTTCCTGCTGGTTCCGCGCACGGTCTATGAGACCTATATGCCCGCCAGTCTCACGGGGACCAATATTCCCATCGATCTACCGCCCCCTGAAATCGTGCCGGATACGCCGCCCAAGGCGGACAGCAAAGCCCGGATCGAGCAAACGACCACGCCCGACACCCTCGTCAATGTTCCCACCGACGACACCTTGCGCGTGCCCGACATTCCGCTCACACCGCTGCCCGGTGACGGCGGCACGGGGATAATCCCGCAACCAGAGTTGCCGCCGATCCCCGCCCCCGTGCTTGTGGAAGCGCAGATCGATGCGCGCGCCCTTCGCGCCTTCCAGCCCGATTATCCCGGCGCGATGATCCGCCTGAACGAAGAGGGGAAGGTGACAGTGCGCGTGACCATCGGTGCGGACGGGCGCATCACGGACATCGAGCGGCTGTCCGCCAGCAATGACGCCTTCTGGATCGCAACCGAGCGGCACGCGCGCAAAGCCTGGCGCTTCCGCCCGGCGACCCGGGACGGCGTGCCAGTGACTGGGACCAAGATACTGACCGTCTATTTCAAGCTGGAAGGGCGGTAGGCTTACGGTGCGCCGCCGTCTCCATGGCGGAGATGGCGGCGCGTCGCTTCCTCTCTGGAAAGCGCTTGTTCGACTTCCCGGTGTCAAACGGCTATTTGGCGGGGGTATCGTGCAATCATCGGAGCCTAGCGATGACCATCACCATCACCGCCTTTGAACGATCTCCCGATCGCGGCCAAGGACTGGCGCGCGACATGCGTGTTCGCTGGGCGCTCGAAGAAGTAGGCCAGCCTTACGACGTTCGACTTCTTTCATTTGCTGAGATGAAGGAGCCCGCGCATCGGGCGTTGCATCCTTTCGGGCAGATTCCCACCTATGAAGAAGGCGATCTCGCCTTGTTCGAGTCGGGAGCCATCGTGTTCCATATCGCCGGGCGCCATGCGGGCCTGCTGCCTGACGATGCCAATGCCCGGGCGCGCGCGATCACATGGATGTTTGCCGCGCTCAACACGATGGAACCGCCGATTTTCGATCGCTCAATCGCCATATTCGTAGAACGCGACAAGGTCTGGTATGAGGAGCGCCTGGCGCTCCTCAAGGATCGAATCCGTGGCCTGCTGAACGCATTGTCCAGTCACCTTGGCGATGCCGAGTGGCTCGACGGGGCGTTCAGCGCCGCTGATCTGTTGATGGTGACGGTGCTGCGCAGTTTGAACGGATCGGGCCTGTTGGAGGAATATCCGAATCTTCCGGCCTATATAGCCCGTGGTGAAGCACGGCCTGCCTATCAACGGGCTTTCGACGATCAACTGGCGGTTTTCAACGCTGCATCGGTCGGCTGATAGTCCGCCCTATCATCAAATGCCTGCCGTGCGGCATCGACTTCGCCCAGATGCTTTTCCGCCCAGATCCATACACCACAAAAGGCGGCGCTCAGTGTATTGCCCATCGGTGTCAGGGCATAGTCGACGCGCGGAGGAACGACCGGGAAGACGGTGCGGGTGACCAGGCCGTCGCGCTCCATGTGGCGCAGGGTCTGGGTCAGCATCTTCTGGCTGATGCCGTCTACCGCTTTGCCTATGGCCGAAAAGCGGGCGGGGCCGTTTTCCTCCAGCACCTCCAGAATCAACATGGTCCATTTGTCAGCGATCCGGCCGATCAGGTCGTTGACCAGCGCATCGACGCGCGGGTCGGTTTCCGGCGGTGGAGGGGGAAAGGCTGCATATTTTTCGGCCCATGTTTCCGTTGAAATCGCCATTTCTTTCCTGATGGTATGTATGGCACAAAAAGGTGCCTGCTTTCCAAAAGAGAGCATAGGTCTAGATTGTGTTTCAGGCAATTGATCTGACGGAGGCGCATCATGGACATCAGCGGCAACACCATTCTCATCACCGGCGGCGGGTCGGGCATCGGCAAGGCGCTCGCGCGCGAATTTCATGGGGCAGGGAACAAGGTCATCATCGCCGGACGGCGGCAAGCCGTGCTGGACGCGGTGGTTGAACAGTTCCCCGGCATGGCGGCGATGGCGGTCGATATGGGCGACGCAGCGTCGATCGCCGACTTCGCTGCGCGACTGCTGGTCGAGCATCCGGCGCTGAACGTCGTCATCCACAATGCTGGCGTCATGGTGGCCGAGGATAAGATCGACCTGCCCATCGCGGAAGTGACGGTTGCGACCAATTTACTGGGGCCGATCCGGCTGACGCATGCGCTGCTTCCCCATTTTCTGGCGCAACCCAAGGCGGCGATCCTGACCGTTTCGTCGGGACTCGCGTTCGTGCCACTGGTGGCGACGCCGACCTATGACGCGACCAAGGCGGGTATCCATGGCTGGTCGATGGCGCTGCGTGAGCAGTTGCGCGGCACCGGGGTCGAGGTGATCGAAATCGTACCGCCCGGCGTGCAGACCGACCTGATGCCCGGCCATGCCGACGATCCGCAGATGATGCCGCTGGAGGCGTTCATTGAGGAGACGATGGGCCTGTTGCGGCAACAGCCAGCGCCAAGCGAGATCTGCGTCGAGCGGGTGATGTTCCTGCGCGGGGCCGATCGGCGGGGAGAGTATGGCCGGGTGTTCGCTGCGCTGAACGGACTGGGCTAAGGTTTGGCGGGGGCCGTTACCACCTCCGCCGGAGGCGCCTTGGGGGGAAGCGGGAAGAGGCGGACGAAGCGTTCGGCGAGTGCGCGGTCGCCGGTGACGGTCATGGCGGAGGCGACCGCCTCGAACGGCTGGCCGCCATAGACAATGCCGGCCAGCGCATTCTGGTCGCCATCGAAGATCACTGCTGCACCGTCGATAGTCCCGCGATCGAGGTGAAAGTCGCCATCGGCAATCTCTGCCCGGAACGTCTCGTCGCCGAAGCGGAAACCGATGGTTGCGTTCAGGTCGCCCAGCGCGGCGCGGTCGATCATGGTCCGCATCGACAGCACGACCGAAGAGGCGCTCATCGGCATCCCCGCTTCCATCAATGGAGAGCGGCAGGCCCAGCGGCCCAAGACCTGGAACAGGATTTCCGACTCGCGGCCCCAGTCAGTGAGGTCGTAAATCTGGCTGGCGGCGGGCGGAGGCAGGCGGCGGCGGACGACAATCGCTGCCGCTTCCAGCTCCTCCAGCCGCTGCGTCAGCACATTGGCGCTGATTCCGGGCAATCCGGCGCGCAGGTCAGTGAAGCGCTTCGGTCCCAGTATAAGCTCGCGCATGATCGGCATCGCCCAGCGATCTCCGATAATGTCCAGCGCGTGCGCGGTGGCGCATCCGTCCAGATAGGCTCTTTTCTTCACTTGTTTCGACTCATGGTTAGTTTTTATAACTTAATAGTTGCAATATATAATCACGATTGGCACAAGGTTCAAGCAGGCGATTCGAAAGGCAATCAGGACCGCCGCCAGAAATGGGTTTGAGGAGAATGATGATGGCGAATGCAGCCCCCTTTTCAAAAATGATTTTCGTCAACCTGCCCGTGACCGACCTGAAGGCTTCGACAGCTTTCTATGAAGCGGTGGGCGCGACCCGGAATGATGATTTCGCGGATGACAGCGCGCAGATGATCAGCTTTTCCGACACGATCCACGCCATGTTGCTGACGCATGAGCGGTTCAACAGCTTCACCAGCCGCACAATTCCCGATGCCCATGCAACCGCACAGGTGATGCTGGCGTTGAGCGAGGCAAGCCGGGAGGATGTGAGCGTGACGGTGGAGAAGGCGCTGGCCGCAGGCGGGACCGAACCCAACCCGGCGCAGGACCATGGCTTCATGGTCAGCCGCAGCTTTGCCGACCCCGATGGCCATATCTGGGAGGTGCTGTGGATGGACATGGAAGCGGCGATGGCGACCCGGACGGAGGACGCGCCCGCCGCTTGAACCATGCCCGTCGAACGAGGAGAGGTTCCATGGCGACGATCGCCGCACATAATCCGGCAGCGACCATATCGCGGGCCGCAAACGCAATGAACCGGGCTGGATGGGCGCTCACGACGCTGGTTCTGCTGTTTCTGACCTTCGATGCCGCAATCAAGCTGGTCGCGCTGCCGGTGGTGATGGAAACGCTGGCGCCGCTGGGCTGGCCGACGGATACGGGCACGGCACGAATGCTGGGCGTCCTGCTCGTCATTCCCGTTCTGCTCTATGGCTGGCCGCGCACCGCCTTTTTTGGAGCGGTGCTGCTCACGGCCTATCTGGGCGGCGCAGTGGCTACGCATGCGCGGATCGGCAGTCCGCTCGCTACGCACACACTGTTCGGCGTTTATGTCGGGCTGTTGATGTGGGCGGGCCTGTGGTTGCGCGCGCCGTCGCTGCGGGCGCTGATGCCCGTTCGCCGGTAATGACATTACCCAAGCATAAGGAGAGAGACGATGAGCTATATGGACGGTTTCGTGATCCCCGTGCCGAAGGGGAACCGGCAAGCCTATAAGGACATGGCGGCGATGGCCGCGCCTGTCTTCCTGGAACATGGCGCGACCCGCGTGGTCGAATGCTGGGGCGACGACATCAAGGAAGGGAAGGTCAACGACTTCCGTACCAGCGTGATTGCCGAAGAGGGGGAGGAGGTCGTCTTCTCCTGGATCGAATGGCCCTCAAAAGAGGTGCGCGACGCGGGGTCCGCGAAGGTGATGGCGGACGAACGGATGAAGCCAAAAGAAGGGCAGGAAATGCCCTTTTCCGGCGCGCGTTTGATTTATGGCGGCTTTGCCGTGTTGCTGGACGAACGGGCCTAATCCCAACCCTTTTCAGGAGACGGACGATGAGCAAGCTTGATGGCACATTTTTCTGGGTCGAGCTGATGACCAGCGACCCGCAGGCGGCGATCGCCTTTTACAGCGACGTAATCGGCTGGAGGAGCGAGCCTTTCGGACCGGATGGCGGCTATACCGTCGTCAGCGGTAGCGCCGGGGGCATGGGCGGGATCATGGCGATCCCCGCGGAGGCCAAGGATTGCGGGATGAGTCCCTGGTGGGGCGGCTATATCGGATCGTCGGATGTCGATGCCGATGTGGCACGCCTGAGCGCGGCGGGTGGCAGCGTGCGGCGCCCGGCGGATGATATTCCGGGTGTGGGCCGCTTTGCGGTGATGGGCGATCCGGGCGGGGCGACCTTCATGCTCCTGAAGGGTTCCAGCCCGGATGGGATGGACGCGCCGCCGCCGATGGCCATCGGCCATGTCGGCTGGCATGAACTGCACAGCGGAGATTTCGACGCGGACCTAGCCTTCTACACCAGCCAGTTCGGCTGGGCGAAGGGCGAGGCGATGGATATGGGACCGATGGGAACCTACCAGCTTCTGTCCGCGACCGGCGGTACGGATTTCCAGAACATGACCGGCGCGATGATGCGCAAGCCCGCCGAAATGCCGGCGCCGATGTGGCTGTTCTACTTCACGGTCGCCGACATCGATGTGGCGTATGCGAAGGTGACGGCGGGCGGCGGCACGGTCATTGAAGGACCCATGGAGGTGCCGGGCGGCGCGTGGATTGTACAGGCGCTCGACCCGCAGGGTGCGATGTTCGCGATTGTCGGCATGAAGGCTGGCTGAAGGAGAGAAGCGATGGGTAAGATTTCACCCTGCCTCTGGTTTAATGGCCAGGCAGAAGAGGCGGCCAGTTTCTATATTTCGGTGTTCGGCGAGGGATCGGTCGATTTCGTCAGCCGCTATCCCGACGACAATCCCTTCCCCTCGCCGTTCAAGAGCGGGACGGCGCTGGTGGTCGAGTTCACGCTGTTCGGGCAAAGCTATCAGGCGCTGAATGGCGGGCCGGATTTCACCTTCAGCGAGGCGATTTCGCTGTCCGTCGCGTGCCGGGATCAGGCGGAGCTGGACGGTTGGTTTGATGCATTGACCGCTGATGGCGGATCGCCGGGGCCGTGTGGCTGGCTCAAAGATAAATATGGTCTGTCCTGGCAATTGGTGCCTGACGCCATGACGGCGATGCAAAAGAGCGGCGACGCCGCAGGTATTGGCCGGGCGATGCAGGCGATGATGACGATGCAGAAACTGGATGTCGCGGCGCTGGAAGCGGCGTTCAAGGGAGAAGCGTGATGAGCGATGTGGAGAATGAGCTGTCGGTGACGCGTCATATCGACGCACCGCCGGAGATTGTGTGGAAGGTGTGGACGGAACTGACCGCCGACTGGTTCTGCCCCAAACCTTGGACGGTGACGATCACCGCAATGGACATGCGCCCTGGCGGTGCCTTCTCCATGACGATGCACGGGCCGGACGGGGAAGCGTTCCCCAATGACGGGGTCTTCCTGGAAGTGGTGCCGAATCGCCGGATCGTCAGCACCGACGCCTATACGGCCGGATGGGTGCCGCAAAAGCCGTTCATGACCGCAATTACCACCTTCGAACCAGAAGGGGCAGGTACGCGCTATACCGCCGTCGCACGCCATTGGGATGCCGAGGCGGTCAAGACCCACGAGGAGATGGGCTTTGTGGAAGGATGGGGCAAGGTTGCCGACCAACTCGCCGGGTTGTGTGCAACATCGGCGGCGAGCGCCTGATTCCTCGATGGGCGGCTTTGGGAATTGACTTCGCCGCCCCTTTTCCCTATCCGACGCCCCCTGACTTGCGGCCGCTCGCGTAGCGGCCCTTTTTTGTCATGCCCGATTCTTTTTTGTGTTTGAGGAATGAACGATGAAGCGCACTTTTCAGCCGAGCAATCTGGTTCGGAAGCGCCGTCACGGTTACCGCGCCCGCATGGCGACCCCCGGCGGTCGCAACATCATTCGCGCGCGTCGTGCACGCGGCCGCAAGAGCTTGAGCGCCTGATCGACGCCGATCCGTCGGCAAACCTGGCCGTGATGGCCCGGCGCGCCGACTTTCTGGCGGCGAACCGGGGGATGCGGGCGCCTATGCCCGGATTCGTCCTGCTGGTGTGTGAGCGGCGCGATGGCAGTCCTGCCAAGCGTTTTGGTATCACGGTGACCAAGAAGATTGGCGGCGCTGTTGTCCGAAATCGGATGAAGCGCCGTTTTCGCGTTTTGGCGCGCGAACTGCTCCCGAATCTGGGATTGCCCGGCGCAGACCATGTACTGATCGGTCGCGTTGGCGGGATCGAGCGCGATTTCGCGCAGCTTCGTACCGAACTGGAAAAGGCGCTCCATAAGGTAGCACGCGGCGATTCGTCGCCAGCGCCTAATCGGGGGCCGAGGTCCGGCAAAGGCGGGGGTAAGCCCAAGGCGCCAGTTTCGCCGAATCATCGGCCCGATCAGGGAGCGCCGTCGGGATGATTGTTCGGCTGCTCATCCTGATTTCCCGGGCCTGGCAGCTTGGCCCTTCGCGTATATTGCCACCCTCCTGCCGTTATGCACCGTCCTGCTCGCAATATGCGATCGACGCGCTCAAAAAATATGGCGCGGTCAAGGGTAGCTGGCTGGCTGTGAAGCGGCTAATGCGATGCCATCCATGGGGCGGGTCGGGTTATGACCCGGTTCCATAAGATCAGAATAGAAGAATAAGGCCAGGAGCCAGAACGCGTGGACGACAAGAAGAATATCGTGCTGGCCGTGGTGCTGACCGCGCTGATCCTGTTTGGCTGGCCCTATGTCTCCCAATATTTCTTCCCGGCCGCCAATCCGCCCGTGACGAAGATCGAGGGGGGCAAGACGACGCCTGTGGCCGCGCCCGGTGCTGGTCCGGCCGCTGATGGTCCCGCCGCGGTCCGCGACCTGTCCCTGGTGCTGAAGGAAGGGGCGCGCATTCCCATCCGCACGCCCAAGCTGACCGGCTCGATCAACCTGAAGGGCGCGCGGATCGACGATGTCATCCTGCCGACTTATCGCGAGACGATCACCAAGGATTCGCCCGCTATCCGCCTCTATTCGCCCAGTGGCACCAAGGATGCCTATTTCGCCGGTTTTGGCTGGCAGGGTGAGGGCATGGCAACACCGAACAAGGATACGGTGTGGACCGCGCAGGGCGCGGCGCTGACGCCAACCACGCCGGTCACGCTGACCTGGAATAATGGCTCGGGCCAGTTGTTCGAGATTCGCCTGTCGGTGGATGAGAATTACATGATTTCCGCCGCGCAAAAGGTGTCCAACACCGGCGCGGGCGCTGTCGCGATCAAGCCCTACAGCTATATCAGCCGGTCCAGCATTCCCATGGACCCTGACACCTGGACCATCCATGTGGGGCCAATGGGCGTGTTCAATGGCGCGGCCAATTATGACGTCAACTATAAGGATCTGGACAAGGGGCCTTCGACCCAGAGCTTCCAGACCAATGGCGGCTGGGTTGGCTTTACTGACAAATATTGGCTGTCCGCGCTGGTCCCTGACCAGAAGACCGCGATTGCCGCGCAGTTCCGTAAAGGGGCAGGGCAATATCAGGCTGATGTTGCCCTGCCCAATGTGATGCTGGCACCCGGCAAGGCCGCGACCCAGACTACGCGCCTGTTCGTGGGTGCCAAGGAAGTGAAAACGCTGGAGGCCTATCAGGAAGCCGGCGTACCGCTGTTCGACCGGGCGATCGACTGGGGCTGGTTCTACTGGTTCGAAAAGCCGATCTTCTCGCTCCTGCACTGGCTGTTCCAGACGCTGGGCAATTTCGGCGTGGCCATCATCTGCCTGACGCTGATCGTGCGGGCCATCATGTTCCCGGTCGCCCAGCGCCAGTTCGCCAGCATGGCGGCGATGCGCGCGGTGCAGCCCAAGATGAAGGCGCTGCAGGAGAAATATAAAGACGACAAGCCCAAGCTCCAGCAGGAGATGATGGCGCTGTACAAGCGCGAGAAGGTCAATCCGCTGGCGGGCTGCCTGCCGATTTTCATCCAGATTCCGATCTTCTTCGCGCTGTACAAGGTGCTGATGCTGACGATCGAGATGCGGCACCAGCCGTTCGTGCTGTGGATCAAGGATCTGTCCGCGCCCGATCCGCTGCATATCCTCAACCTGTTCGGCCTGCTGCCCTTCACCCCGCCCGCCTTCCTGGCGATCGGTGTGCTGGCGCTGCTGCTGGGTATCTCGATGTTCTTCCAGTTCAAGCTGAACCCGGCGCAGATGGACCCCATGCAGCAGCAGATCTTCTCGATCATGCCGTGGATGATGATGTTCATCATGGCGCCGTTCGCAGCGGGCCTGCTGGTTTACTGGATCACCAACAACTGCCTGTCGATGGCGCAACAGTGGTGGCTGTACAAGCGTCACCCCGTGTTGAGCGTGGCTGAGGCGAAGTAAGAGTTCTATCCTACGTCCGTTCGGTTCGAGCTTGTCGAGAACGGCGCAAGGCTTCTCAACAAGCTCGAAGTGAACGGATTTTAGTGTGAACGAGCAAGACGAGAGCGACCGGATCGAGGAGGCCCGCAAGATTTTTGCAGGGCCGATCACCTTCCTGAAATCCGCGCCCAAGCTGGAGTTCCTGCCGGACATGGCGGTGAACGAAGTGGCATTTGCGGGACGTTCCAATGTCGGCAAGTCGTCGTTGCTCAACGCCCTGACGAATCGCAATAACCTGGCGCGGACATCGAACACGCCGGGGCGGACGCAGGAATTGAACTTCTTCGATGTGGGCGATCCGCTTAAGTTCCGGCTCGTCGACATGCCCGGCTACGGCTATGCCAAGGCGCCCAAGGATATCGTGCGCCAGTGGCGGTTCCTGGTAAATGACTTCCTGCGCGGACGGGCGGCGCTGAAGCGCACGCTGGTGCTGATTGATAGCCGTCACGGCATCAAGGATGTCGACAATGACATGATGGACATGCTGGATGGCGCCGCCGTCAGTTATCGCATCGTCCTGACCAAAGCGGACAAGATCAAGGCCAGCGAATTGGCGCAGGTGACGCAGCGGACGGCGGATGCGATCCGCAAACGCCCTGCCGCGCACCCCGACATCATCGTCACGTCGAGCGAAAAGGGCATGGGCTTGCCCGAACTGCGCGCGGCGGTGGTGGAGGCGGTAACGGTATAGCCCCAAGGGCCATTCACTTCGAGCATAGTCGAGAAGCGGTCGGCACGGCGCATGGGTTTCTCGACTTCGCTGGAAACGAACGGAGATTGAGAGCGGCTGGCAGCCCCTTCCCTGCCCCCTCCCCGAAGGGAGGAAGCCTTACCGCAATTTCGCGATGTTCAAGCTGTCCTGCTTCGCCCGCACCTTCACTGATTCCTCGCTGCGGGTGAGCGCCTTGGCGATGGCCTTGAGGGCCATGCCCTTCTTTGCCAGTGTGTGCAGCTTCTGGATTTCGTCCTGAGTCCAGGGCTGTTTGTGGCGTTCGAAGCGTTGCTCACCCATCGCGATCAGTCCTTCCTGAATCAATCCGCGAAGGGATCGCGGACGAGAATCGTGTCGTCGCGCTCTGGGGAGGTGGAGACGAGCGTGACCGGGCAGCCGATCAGTTCCTCGATCCGGCGGATATATTTGATCGCCTGTGCGGGCAGATCGGCCCAGCTACGCGCGCCCGCCGTGGTGTCGTGCCAGCCCTCGATCGTCTCATAGACTGGTTGCGCGCGGGCCTGATCCTGGCTGTGGGCGGGGAGGTAGTCGTAGCTCTGGTCGCCAATGGTGTAGCCGACGCAGATCTTCAGTTCATCGAAGCCGTCGAGCACGTCCAGCTTGGTCAGCGCGATGCCGGTGAGGCCGGAGACGGCGACCGACTGACGCACCAGCACCGCGTCGAACCAGCCGCAGCGGCGCTTGCGGCCGGTGACGGTGCCGAATTCATGACCACGCTCGCCCAGCCGCTGGCCGGTCGCATCGTCCAGTTCGGTCGGGAAGGGACCGGAGCCGACGCGGGTGGTATAGGCCTTGACGATGCCCAGCACGAAGCCAGCCGCCGAGGGACCAAGGCCCGTGCCCGCCGCCGCTGTCCCGGCGATGGTGTTGGACGAGGTGACGAAAGGATAGGTGCCGTGGTCGATGTCGAGCAGCGTGCCCTGTGCGCCTTCGAACAATATGCGCTTGCCGTCCGCCTTGGCGCGGTTGAGCGTCAGCCAGACGGGCTTGGCGAAAGGCAGGATGGTGTCGGCGATAGCACGCAATTCGTCCATCAGCGCGTCGCGGTCGATCGGCGGCTCACCGAAACCGGCGCGCAGCGCGTCGTGATGGGCGGTCAGGCGATCAAGCTGTGGGCCGAGATCATCCAGATGCGCAAGGTCGCACACGCGGATCGCGCGACGGCCGACCTTGTCTTCATAGGCCGGGCCGATGCCGCGACGGGTGGTGCCGATCTTGCCCGCGCCCGACGCGTCCTCGCGCAGACCGTCGAGGTCGCGGTGGAAGGGCAGGATCAGCGGGCAGGTTTCGGCGATCTGGAGATTGTCGGGCGTGATGGCCACGCCCTGCCCCGCCAGCTTGGCGACCTCTTCCTTGAAGTGCCAGGGGTCAAGGACGACGCCATTGCCGATGACCGAGAGCGTACCCCGGACGATGCCGGAGGGGAGCAGCGAGAGCTTGTAGACCTTCTCGCCCACGACCAGCGTGTGACCGGCATTATGGCCGCCCTGAAAGCGCGCGACGACATCGGCGCGCTCGGCGAGCCAGTCGACGATCTTGCCCTTGCCTTCATCGCCCCACTGGGCGCCAATAACGGTGACATTTGCCATGCTTATACGACTCCGCCCTGCCAGAGCGAGTCCAGGCCACCCTTCGACAGGACTCGGCGACCGGACTTGAATCGGGTGGGCGGCGTTATGACGCACGCCCTGTTGCGGGAGGCCGGTTAGCCGCTTGGGCTAAAAGGGTCAAGCGCCCCTAATAGGATTCGGCGTTCGGGCCATTCAACCAGTGGGTGCAGCGCAGCGCCTGCCCATCGTCGGCATCCGCCAGCGCCGCGATCGTGTGCCAGCCATCGGCGCGCATCAGCGCAGCGCGGGCCGGGTCGTGGCCGATCGGCAGGAACAGGCGGCGCGGGGCCTCCCCGCCAAAGCCCGCGTCGATCAATGGATCGGGATAGAGGGAGAAGCCCATCGCCGCTTCCTCCGAGCCGTCATTGCGCAAAATGGCGTAGCTGCCGCCACGACCGATTTCCCCGGTAAACCCCTCGGCAAAGATCGAGAAGCCGAACCAGTTCTGATATTCAAAGCCGTGGCGTTCGGTCGGATCGAGCGTCAGGGTGATGTCCCAGCCGATCGGCTTGGCGATGGCACGCAGGCCCGCGATACGGCTGTCGAGCGCGCCGCCATGGGTGGCGCTCAACGCTTCGAGCTTTTCGATGGCGGCGTGGAACGGGCCGGTGGCCTCGATCAGCGGCTGATAGGCGGCAGCGCTGGCGCCCAGCGCGGCGAGGGCGCCCGCATCCTTGGCGTCCAGCGTGGCGCGGACGGCTTCGGTCTGGGCGGCGTCCAGCGGCAGCGGTCCGACAGCGAGTGCGTCGATCAGGTCAGGCAGGGTGAAATCGATGGTGATGCCGGTGACGCCCGCGGACTGGAGCGCCTCTATCGCGACATTCACGATCTCGACCGCGGCGGCGACGCTGTCTGTGCCGATCAGTTCGGCGCCGACCTGCATCCGCTCGCGCTCGGGGCGCAACTGGTTGGCGCGCAGTTTGAGGACCGGACCGGCATAGGAAAGGCGCAAGGGGCGGGGCGCGGCGGCAAGGCGGGTGGCCGCGATGCGACCGACTTGCGCGGTCATGTCCGGGCGCAGGGCCAGGCTGCGCTGCGACACTGGATCGACCACGCGGAGCAAATCCTGCGCGCGGGCGGACTTTAATCGCTGGGTCAGCGTATCCTCAAACTCCGCGAGCGGGGGCATGACTCGCTCATAGCCATGGGTCGCGACGGTATCGAGCACACGGCGCGCAAGGCGCGCGGAGGCTTCGGCCTGCGGGGGCAGGCGGTCGGAGAGTCCTTCGGGAAGCAGGCCGGGCGGGATCGTGGTCATGGGCTGGCCTTTAGCGGATTTGGCGATTTAGGCCAGCCCATATGCACCTTAAGCGAAGCGCAGCAGCTTCACCTTGTTGACGCCCGCCAGCTTGCAGATGTCCCACAGCAGCGGTTCGGTGACGGTGCCGTCGACCGACAGCAGCAGGACGGCTTCGCCACCCTGGTTGCGGCGACCCAGATGGAAGGTGCCGATATTGACGTCCGCTTCACCCAGCGTCGAGCCGAGGCGGCCGATGAAGCCGGGGGCGTCCTGATTGACGATGTAGAGCATCGTGCCAGCCAGATCGGCCTCTACCTTGATGCCGAACAGTTCGACAAGGCGGGGGCTGGAATGGCCGAACAACGTGCCC
This sequence comes from Sphingobium aromaticiconvertens, assembly GCF_037154075.1. Classification (NCBI taxonomy): domain Bacteria; kingdom Pseudomonadati; phylum Pseudomonadota; class Alphaproteobacteria; order Sphingomonadales; family Sphingobiaceae; genus Sphingobium; species Sphingobium aromaticiconvertens. The sequence continues at coordinate 318,372 of NZ_JBANRJ010000001.1, read as the reverse complement.
GCGACCGAACGCTCGCCGCTTTCGGTTGTGACGGTGACGCGGACCAGCGTCTGATAGTCGCCCTCGCGGTCATGGCGCACTTCGCGCACGTCAAGGCCACGTTCTTTCGCCAGGAAGGGCGCGTTGACCATGTTCACCGTGTCCGAATAGACGCGCATCAGGCCAGCGAGAACGGCGGCAGTGATCGGCTTCTGGTTGAGTTCGGCGGCATGGCCCTCGACCTCGACCGCGACACCCTGAATCTTGTCGCCTTCCAACTGGCCGATCAGGCTGCCGAGGCGTTCGGCAATCGCCATATAGGGCTTGAGCTTGGGCGCCTCCTCCGCCGATAGCGACGGCACGTTCAGCGCGTTGGTGATGCCGCCGTCCAGCAGATAGTCGGACAGTTGCTCGGCAACCTGCAACGCCACGTTCACCTGCGCTTCGTCGGTCGACGCGCCCAGATGCGGGGTGGAGATGAAGTTGGGGGTGCCGAACAGGGGCGATTCCTTGGCCGGTTCGGTCACGAACACGTCGAGCGCCGCGCCTGCGACCTGGCCACTGTCGAGCGCTTCCTTCAGCGCCGCTTCGTCGATCAGGCCGCCGCGCGCGCAGTTGATGATCCGCACGCCCTTCTTGGTCTTGGCCAGATTTTCCTTCGACAATATGTTGCGGGTCTGGTCGGTCAGCGGCGTGTGCAGGGTGATGAAGTCGGCCTTGGCCAGCAATTCGTCCAGCGTCGCCTTTTCCACGCCCATGTCGATCGCGCGCTCAGGGGTGAGGAAGGGGTCGAAGGCGACGACCTTCATCTTGAGGCCCAGCGCGCGGTCGGCGACGATCGAGCCGATATTGCCCGCGCCGATCAGGCCAAGCACCTTGCCGGTGACTTCGACGCCCATGAAGCGGTTCTTTTCCCACTTGCCCTGCTGGGTCGAGGTGTCGGCCTCCGGCAATTGGCGGGCGAGCGCGAACATCAGCGCGATGGCATGTTCGGCGGTGGTGATCGAGTTACCGAACGGGGTGTTCATGACGATCACGCCCTTGGCCGATGCGGCGGGAATGTCGACATTGTCGACGCCGATCCCTGCGCGGCCGATCACCTTCAGGTTGGTGGCGGCGTCCAGAATCGCCTTCGTCACCTTGGTCGAACTGCGGATGGCGAGGCCGTCATACTCGCCGATGATGGCGATCAGTTCTTCGGGCGTCTTGCCGGTGATTTCGTCGACCTCGACGCCCCGCTCACGGAAAATTGCGGCGGCGCGGGGGTCCATCTTGTCGGAAATAAGGACTTTGGGCATGATGAATTGCCTTTCTGCAATTCGTCATCCTGACGAAGATCAGGATCTCAGGCGGCCAGGCAAGTAGCTGGAGGCCCGAGATCCCAGCTTTCGCTGGGATGACGGGATATTTGGGGAAATGAGTTAAGCGGCCTTGGTCTGGGCGTAGGCCCAGTCGAGCCAGGGGCCGAGCGCTTCGATATCGGCGGTGTCGACGGTTGCGCCGCACCAGATGCGAAGGCCAGCCGGGGCATCGCGATAGCCCGCAATGTCGAGTGCGGCGCCTTCCTTTTCGAGAAGGCCAGCGAACGCCTTGATAAAGGCTTCATCCGCACCCGCGACCGTCAGGCACACGCTGGTCTTCGAACGCGAGGCTTCCTCAACCGCGAGATGGCCGAGCCAGTCGCGGTCGGCCACGATTGTGTCCAGCGCGGCGGCATTGGCGTCGGAGCGAGCGATGAGGCCCTGCGCGCCACCGATTGATTTGCCCCATTCCAGCGCAAAGATCGCGTCTTCGACAGCCAGCATGGAGGGGGTGTTGATCGTCTCACCCTTGAACACGCCTTCGGCGAGCTTGCCCTTCGACACCAGGCGGAACACTTTGGGCAGCGGCCAGGCGGGGGTGTAGGTTTCGAGACGCTCGACCGCGCGGGGACCAAGAATCAGGACGCCGTGGCCGCCCTCACCACCCAGCACTTTCTGCCAGGAGAAGGTGGCGACGTCGATTTTCGCCCAGTCGATCGGATAGGCGAAAACGGCGCTGGTCGCGTCGGCGAAGGTCAGCCCTTCGCGTGTCGAGGGAATCCAGTCCGCATTGGGCACGCGCACGCCGCTGGTGGTGCCATTCCAGGTGAACAGCACGTCATTCGAGAAATCCACCGCCGACAGGTCGGGCAACTGGCCATAGTCGGCGCGGACGATGGTGGGGTTGATCTTCAACTGCTTGGCAGCGTCCGTGACCCAGCCCTCGCCGAAGCTTTCCCAGGCGAGCGTGGTAACGGGGCGGGCACCCAGCATCGTCCACATCGCCATTTCAAAGGCGCCGGTGTCGGAGCCGGGGACGATGCCGATACGGTGGGTGTCGGGCAGGTTCAGCAGCTCGCGCATCAGGTCGATGCAATAAGCGAGGCGCGTCTTGCCGATCTTGCTCCGGTGCGAGCGGCCAAGCGAGTCGGTGGCGAGCGCAGCGGCACTCCAGCCCGGAGGCTTGGCACAGGGACCAGAAGAGAAAAAGGGGCGAGCCGGCAGGGTGGCGGGCTTGCCGGCACCTTGGGGAACGGACGCAATGGTGGCGTCGGCGGTAGTCAGTTCAGTCATGTTATGCTTCTCCTCACAGAGAGCACGCGCGGCGTTGGGACCGCGTGGCCCGCCGGCCCCTCTATAGATGCAGATGGACAAGTCAAGCCGCGGGGAGAAGGCAGGGTGAGCCACCGCCGGGACATTTTGCTCCACATCGGCGCGCGCATGATTTTCGCTTAATCATAGGGCCGGTTCGGGGCGAGCCGTGCCGCTTTCGTGACGGGTGGTGACGGCTGTTAAGGGTTGGGATTAACTGTATCTTCCATCTTTGCGTTAATCCGGGGAGCAATGGGCGGCATCGTGTTTGAGACTTTTACCCTTGGGCGGGGCGTTCCCGCCATGGTGGCGCTTGGGCTTTCGTTGGCGCTGGCGGGCTGTAGCGGCGCGGTGGGTGAAAGTCGGCGCGTGTCCAAAGCATCGCGCCCGCCTGCCCGCCCGGCCCAGCCTTCGCCATCGCTGCGGCAATGTATGGCAAAACTGTCGTCGAATGACGTGCGGTTCGATCTTTTGCCCGACCGCAACTATGGGGGCGGGTGCAGCGCGCTGAACAGCGTCAAGTTGATCGACATCGGCGTGCCCGCAACCAATCTGGGGGCGATGACCTGCTCACTGGCGGCCAATTTCGCCGCCTGGTCCCGCTATGCCGTGCAGCCGGCCGCACGGTTGATCTTCGGGACGGAAATTGCCCGGATCGACACGTTCGGCACCTATAATTGTCGCCCGATCGCGGGCAGCGGAAAGCTTTCGGAACATGCCCACAGCAATGCTGTGGACGTGTCCGCCTTCGTGCTGGCGGACGGACGGCGGATTACCGTGAAAGAGGGATGGGAGGGCGACGGCCAGGCGCGGCAATTTTTGAGGATCGTCCACACCAGCGCCTGCAAGCGGTTCAACACGGTACTCAGCCCCGACTATAACGCTGCGCACAAGGATCATCTACATTTCGATATGGGGGGCAAGGGCGGTTATTGTCGATAAAGCCCCCTTGGATTTGACACCCAGCCGGGTTAGGCCCGGATCAATGACCAACAAGGAAATCGAGGAACGCAAGTTCCGCCCCGCCCGGCAGGAAGCGCGTGATGCGCGCCAGGCCGTCAGCACCCCCCAGACCAGCAGCGCGGCCTATAAGCTGGCCTTCCAGGACACAGACTTTCTGCTGCGCGAGGATTTGCGGCCGGTGCGCTTCCAGCTGGAGTTGCTGAAGCCCGAATTGCTTATGAATGAAGCGAAGATCGAATCGACCTTCGTCATGTACGGTTCTGCCCGAATCCCTAGTCCCGAAACCGCGCAGGCACGGATTGATGCGGCAACCACCGACGAACAGCGGCTGGTCGCGCAGAATCTGGCGAAGAAGGCGCATTATTATGATGTCGCACGGGAATTGGGCCGGATCGCGGGCGCCTATCCGGTGGGGGAGAATGGCAAGCGCAATTTTGTGGTCTGTTCGGGCGGTGGCCCCTCGATCATGGAGGCGGCCAATCGGGGTGCGGACGATGTCGGGGCGGAATCCATCGGCATGAACATCGTCCTGCCGCATGAGCAGGCGCCCAACACTTATGTGACCCCTGAACTGTCCTTCCAGTTCCACTATTTCGCGCTGCGCAAGATGCATTTCCTGCTGCGCGCGCGCGCGCTGGCGGTGTTCCCCGGCGGCTTTGGCACGTTCGACGAGTTTTTCGAGCTGCTGACCCTCATCCAGACCGGCAAGATGAAGCCGATTCCCATCCTGCTGTTCGGCAAGGCATTCTGGACGCGGGTGGTGAATTTCGAGGCGCTGGCCGAGGAGGGCGTGATCTCCCCCGCTGACCTCAATCTCTTCACCTGGGTGGAAACGGCGGAAGAGGGCTGGGAAGCGGTGCGGGCTTTTTACAATGATCGCGACACGCCTTTGGCGGGATAAGGGGTCGCAGGGGCAGGCCGGTACGAACCGGCTTGCCCTCTTTCTCCTGCGGGACTAGGCCGCGCCCATGTTTGGCGACCTTGCCCATGTTGATTGCTGGATCTTCGATCTGGATAATACGCTCTATCCGGCGAAGGCGGACCTGTTCGCGCTGATCGATGTGAAGATGGGCGAGTTCATCCAGGGCCTGCTGGGCTGCGACGCGACGGAAGCGCGGGTTGTGCAGAAGCGCTATTTCATGGAGCACGGCACCACCCTGTCCGGCCTGATGCGCCATCACGACATCGAGCCGCGTGCTTTCCTGGATTATGTCCACGATATTTCCATGGACCGGCTGGAAGTCGATCCGGCGCTCAACGCGCATATCGCCGCGCTGCCGGGCCGCCGCCTGATCTTCACCAATGGTGACGCGGCCTATGCGGGGCGGGTGCTGGAGCGGCTGGGGCTGGCCGATATGTTCGAGCAGATCCACGACATCCATGCCTGCCAATATGTACCCAAGCCCGATCCGGCGGGCTATAAGGCGCTGTGCGCGGCCTATGATGTCGATCCGACGCGCGCCGCCTTTTTCGAGGATATGGCCCGCAACCTTCGGCCCGCCAAGGCGATCGGCATGACCACCATCTGGGTCAATAACGGGTCCGAGGCGGGCGGCCATGAGCATCATCCCGATTTCGTCGATTTCGAAACCGACCATCTCCGGCCTTTCCTGGCCGACATTCTTGGAGAGCATCCATGACCACCGACCTGCAAACCACGATCGACGCCGCCTGGGAAGACCGGGCCAATGTGAACCTGTCCACCCAGGGGCCGGTGCGTCAGGCGGTCAACAAGGCGCTGGCCCTGCTGGACAGCGGTCAGGCGCGCGTTGCCGAACCGACTGCTGACGGCTGGCAGGTCAATCAGTGGCTGAAGAAAGCGGTGCTCCTGTCCTTCCGTCTCAACGACAATGTGCTGGTCGAGAACGGCCCCGGCGCGGGGCATTGGTGGGACAAGGTGCCGAGCAAATTTTCCGGCTGGGGCGAGGCGGAGTTCCGCGCCGCCGGTTTCCGCGCGGTGCCGGGCGCGTTTGCGCGGGCCGGCGCGCATATCGCGAAGAATGCGATCCTGATGCCCAGTTTCGTCAATATCGGTGCGTTCGTCGATGAAGGCACGATGGTCGACGCCTGGGTGACGGTGGGAAGCTGCGCCCAGATCGGCAAGAATGTCCACCTGTCCGGCGGCGTCGGCATCGGCGGCGTGTTGGAGCCGTTGCAGGCCGATCCTGTCATCATCGAGGATGACTGCTTCATCGGCGCGCGCTCCGAAGTGGTCGAGGGGGTCCGTATCGGCAAGGGTTCGGTGCTGTCGATGGGTGTCTTCATCGGTCAGTCGACCAAGATCATTGATCGCGCCACCGGCGAGATATTCATGGGCGAAGTGCCGCCCTATTCGGTGATCGTGCCCGGATCGCTGCCCGGCAAGCCGCTGCCCGACGGCACGCCCGGTCCCAGCCTCTATTGCGCGGTGATCGTCAAGCGGGTGGACGCACAAACGCGCTCGAAGACGGGGATCAACGAGCTGCTGCGCGACTGAACGCTTAACGTTGGAGTTGGCGGCGCGACTCCCTAGATAGGACTATCATGCCGCCTGACATTCCCGACAACAAGCCGGTCCCGCCCATCTGGGCGACGCTGCGTCGCTTCCTGCCCTATCTGTGGCCGGCGGACGCGCCTGCCTTGCGACGGCGGGTCGTGCTGGCGATGGTGCTGGTGGTCGCGGCCAAGGCGGCGAGCCTAGTCATGCCGTTTGCCTATAAGGCGGCGGTGGACCGGATGGCGCCGGGGCTGGAGCCTGCGGTCGGCCTAGCCATGGCGCTGGTCGCTTCCTATGCGGGCGCGCGTTTTGCCTCGGTCCTGTTCGACAACCTGCGCAACACCGTGTTCGAGAAAGTGGGGCAGGAAGCGACCCGGAATCTGGCCGACCATGTGTTCGGTCATCTCCATCGCCTGTCGCTGCGCTTCCACCTGGACCGGCGGACCGGGGCCGTTACCAAGATTATCGAGCGCGGCACCAAGAGCATCGACACGATGCTCTATTTCCTGCTGTTCAACATCGCGCCCACCGTGCTGGAGCTGGCTGCGGTCTGCGTGATCTTTCAGGTCAAGTTCGGCGCGGGGATGGTGCTGGCGACCGTCGTGATGGTGGTGCTGTACATCTGGTTCACGCGTACCGTGACGGAGTGGCGCAACCAGTTGCGCCGCGACATGGTGGACCTGGACACCAACGCCGTCGCCCATGCGGTCGACAGCCTGCTGAATTTTGAGACGGTCAAATATTTCGGCGCGGAAAAGCGGGAGGGCGACCGCTATGCGACCGCCATGCGCCGCTATGCCGAGGCGGCGGTCAAGAGCGAGAACAGCCTCGCCTGGCTGAATGTCGGCCAGTCGCTGATCACCAACCTGATGATGGCGGGGGCGATGGCCTATACCGTCTGGGGCTGGAGCAGCGGGCTGTTCACCACGGGCGACGTGGTGCTGGTGAATACGCTGCTCAGTCAGCTTTTCCGGCCGCTCGACCTGCTGGGCATGGTCTATCGCACCATCCGGCAGGGATTGATCGACATGGAGGCGATGTTCGTGCTGATCGACACGCCACAGGAGATCGTTGATGCGCCTAGTGCGCCTGCACTGCATGTCACGGGCGGCGCGGTGCATTTCGATCATGTCCTGTTCGGCTATGATGCCGAGCGGCCGATATTGAAGGATGTGAGCTTTGCCGTGCCTGCAGGCAGGACGCTGGCGATTGTCGGGCCATCGGGCGCGGGCAAGTCCACCATCGCCCGGCTGCTGTTCCGCTTCTATGACATCAATGCCGGGCGCATCCTGATCGACGGGCAGGCGATAGCGGGCGTGACGCAAGCATCGTTGCGCGCCGCCATCGGTATCGTGCCGCAGGATATGGTGCTGTTCAACGACACGGTCGGCTATAATATCGGCTATGGCCGCGAAGGGGCGTCACAAGCGGAGATAGAGACGGCGGCCAAGGACGCGTCGATCCATGAATTCATCCTGTCGCTGCCGCTGGGCTATAAGACGCGCGTCGGCGAGCGCGGCCTCAAGCTCTCGGGCGGAGAGAAGCAGCGCGTGGCGATCGCGCGCACATTGCTGAAAGATCCCGCCGTGCTGGTGCTGGATGAGGCGACCAGTGCGCTCGACAGCCGGACCGAGACGGAGATTCAGGACGTGCTGCGTCGCATTTCGCGGCGGCGCACAACCATAGTTGTCGCACATCGCCTGTCGACGGTGGTGGATGCGGACGAGATCATCGTGCTGGATCAGGGCCGGATCGTGGAACGCGGGCGCCATGCCGATCTGGTGCGGGCCGACGGGCTGTACGCGACGATGTGGACGCGGCAGGCGAATGAGCGGGAAGAAATTGCACCGCCCGAGGATGACGTAATGGCTGCCCTTCGTTAAGGCGACCCCATGCCCCGCGATATCGACACGCTGCTGCACGACATATTCGGCTTCACCGGCTTTCGCGGGGTGCAGGCGCAGGTGGTCGGGCGCGTCATGGCGGCGCAGCCGACGCTGGCGATCATGCCGACCGGTGCGGGCAAGTCGCTCTGCTACCAATTGCCTGCCGTGGCGCTCGATGGCTGTTGCGTGGTCATCTCACCGTTGATCGCGTTGATGCACGACCAGTTGCGCGCGGCGCAGGCGGTGGGCATCAGCGCGGCGAGCCTGACCAGCGTGGATGCCGACTGGCGCGAGACACAGGATCGACTCCGCAACGGTGAACTCGACCTTCTTTATGTCGCGCCGGAGCGGGCGAGCGGGGAGGGGTTCCGGTCGTTGCTGCGTTCGGCGAAAATCGCGCTGTTCGCGATCGACGAGGCGCATTGCGTGTCCGAATGGGGGCATGACTTCCGGCCTGACTATCGCCTGCTGCGCCCGCTGCTGGACGAATTTCCCGATGTGCCCCGGCTGGCGCTAACCGCCACCGCCGACGCCCATACGCGCAAGGACATCCTCGTTCAGTTGGGCATCCCCGAAGATGGCCTCATCATCTCCGGCTTCGACCGGCCCAATATCCGCTATGCCGTGCATCCGCGCGATGGGCTGACGCGGCAGTTGGCCGATCTGGTGGCGGCCAATCCCGGTCCCGGCGTCGTCTATGCCCAGACCCGCGCGGCGACCGAGAAGCTGGCCGAGACTCTCGGGCGCGGCGGGCGGGCCGTGCGCGCCTATCATGCGGGGCTGGACCCCAAGGTCCGTGCGGCGAACCAGGCGGCGTTCATCGCCAGCGAGGATATGGTGATGGTCGCGACCGTCGCCTTTGGCATGGGGATCGACAAGCCCGATGTGCGCTTCGTCGCCCATGCGGGGCTGCCCAAGTCGATCGAAGGCTATTATCAGGAATCGGGGCGCGCTGGTCGCGATGGCGAACCGGCGGTCGCGCATCTCTTTTGGGGTGCGGAGGATTTCGCCCGCGCGCGCCAGCGGATCATGGAACTGGAAACGGCGCGTCAACAGGGCGAGCGGACGCGGATCGCGGCGCTGGGTGCGCTGGTGGAGACGGGCACCTGCCGCCGTGCGATCCTGTTGCGGCATTTCGGCGAGTCGCCGCCCGCCACCTGCGGCAATTGCGATAATTGCCTGTCCCCGCCGCCCAGCGTCGACGCGACCGAGACGGCGCGCAAATATCTGTCCGCCGTCTATCGCACCGGCCAGAGTTTCGGCGCAGGACATATCGAGGCGGTGCTGACCGGCGCGGCCAATGACAAGGTGCGGCAGCGCGGGCATGATCGCATTTCCGTCTATGGCATCGTGTCGGGCGAGGAGGCAGCGTTGCTGCGACCCGTCTCACGCGCGTTGCTGGTGCGCGATGCGCTGGAGGCGACCGAACATGGCGGGTTGATGCTGGGGCCGAACGCCCGGCCGATCCTGCGCGGGGAGGAAGCGGTCAGCCTGATCGTCCCGCCCAAGCGCCAGAGTCGGCGTAATGCGCGTAACGGCAGCGGCGACAATCCGGTCGGCGATCCGCTGTTCGACGCGTTGCGCGCCTGTCGCCGCGAACTGGCGCTGGAGGCGGGGGTGCCGCCCTATGTGATCTTCCACGATTCGACATTGCGTGAAATGGCGGAGCAGCGGCCGACCTCGATCCGCGAACTGGGCATGGTCAGCGGCGTCGGCCAGAAGAAGCTGGATGCGTGGGGCGATGCCTTTCTGGAGGCGATCGCGCCGTTCGCCTGACTCACCCCCTTTCCGCTTGAATCGCTGGCCCGCAATCGGGCATGGCAAGGGCTAGAGCATATTCCGTTCTGATTGCATCAGATCGAATGTCCCAGGTCTTTGTTTTGCCGCGTTTTCCAAGCCAGCAGATGATTCCATCTGCTTCGAAAACGCTCCAATAAGGAGTGATGCCCCATGTTTCGCCAAGTGACCGACCGCCTGCATGTTTCGCCCCAGATCAGCGTCGAGGACGTGGCGCGCGCCAAGGCATTGGGCGTCACCATGATCATCAACAACCGGCCAGAGGGCGAAGAAGCGGGCCAGCCGACCGGTGAGTCGATCGAGGCAGCGGCGCAGGCGGCGGGGATCGGCTATGCCGCCGTGCCGGTGGGGCATGGTGGTTTCGCCCCGTGGCAACTGGACGGCATGGCGGCGGCGCTGGAACAGGCGGGTGAGGGCGGGGTGCTGGCCTATTGCCGGTCCGGTACGCGCAGCACTTTGCTGTGGGCGCTGACGCGCGCGCGGGCGGGGGACAGTCCGGACGCGCTGGCTGAGAAAGCGGCTGCGGCAGGCTATGACCTGGCACCGGTGCGGCAGATCATGGATACGCTGGCGGCGGGTTGATCGGGGTTTTCGTTAGAAAAAGGGCGATCCTTGCGGGCCGCCCTTTCCATTTTAGCTGATCGTATGAGGATCAGAAGCGCAGGCCGACGCCGCCCATCACCTGATGGCGCTCGATATCGGCTTCATAGTTGGAGTAGCGATACTCGCCCTTGGCATAGAGATTGCCGCCCAGCTTATACTCAAGGCCCGCACCCAGGCGGTAGCCATCGAGGTTTTCGCCGCCAATGCCCTGGGTTTCGAAGCGAGCGTTGGTGTAGCCTGCCTTGACGTAACCGAGCGCACGATCGCCGATCACGAAGCCAGCACGCGCGCCGACATAGAGATCGCGGTCGGTATTGATCGCGGTGCTGACAAAGTTGCGCTTGGTGGTCGAGTCGGAGATTTCCGCTTCCACGCCAGCAACTGCGCCGCCTGCCTGGACGTCATAGCCGAGGCCGAAGCCATACAGGAAGCCGTCGGGCGAGCCCAGGCCATTGCTGTTGGTCTTGAGCGAGTCATAGCCAGCAAGCACTTCGGCGCGCGGACCAGTAAAGGGCGCAGCATCCTGAGCAAAGGCAGGAGCCGAAATGGTGGCAGCAGCAATCGCTGCGAAAATCACAGTCTTCATTATAGTCCTCATTGAATATTCGATACCCTGAACCGGGTACAGGTTCATGTAGGTTTCGATATGCTATTTAAAAGGGTTGGGTTTAAGATTATTTTTATTTCAAACCTCTTGGATTGATCGTTGGAACGACCAGTAACCCCCTGCATTCCCACATCAGCCGACGTGGCGTCGCGCTTATGGAATGGTCACATAAACGTCACATGAACGATATTCAGAATGGGCGGGAGGTGATGCGTTCATGTTACAGTTGGTCCCGGCGATGTAACCACCGGGCGGTCGGCATCGAACTGGAACCAGACAGACATGGAGATGTCGAAAATGGATGATCGTCCCGTTGATGACCCCGTGCCGGGCGCCCTGGTGAAGCGCCATCGCCTGTCGACACGGCTGTGGCACTGGAGCAACGCCCTGCTGCTCTATACCCTCTTCACCAGCGGACTTGGTATCTTTAACGCCCATCCCCGCCTCTATTGGGGGCACTATGGCGCCAATTTCGATACTGCCTGGCTGGAACTGGAACGCTTTCCCGGCTGGCTGACCCTGCCTACATCCTACAGCCTGGCGATGTCGCGGCACTGGCATCTGGCGGCGGCGCCGCTCTTCGCCTTCGGGTTGCTTGCTTATATGGTCTGGAGTCTCGCCAACCGGCATTTCCCTCGCGATCTGGCCTTTCGCGCGGCTGAAGTGCGGCCCGGTCCTGTGTGGCAGGATATCAAGGACCATGCGCGGTTGCGCTTCCCGACGGGCGCTGCGGCGCTGCGTTATAATGTACTGCAAAAGGCCAGCTATAATGGCGTCCTGTTCCTATTGCTGCCGGTGCTGATCCTGACGGGCCTAACCATGTCGCCGGGCATGAACGCGGCTTGGCCTTGGCTGGTCGACCTGTTTGGCGGGCGACAATCGGCGCGGTCGATCCACTTCATCGCGGCTTGGGGCCTGGTCGTTTTTGTCCTCGTGCATCTGCTGATGGTGCTGCTGGCGGGACCGTATAACGAGGTGCGCTCGATGATAACGGGGCGCTATCGCCTGCCAAGGGAGCGGGGAGCATGAGGGTGATGCTGACTCGTCGCGCACTGGTGCTTGGCATGGGTGCGACGCTGGCCGGGTGTGACCGGCTGGCCCGAAATGAATCGTTTCGCGAGGCGCTGTTCTCGGCGGAGAATTTCCACAAATGGGCGCAGCGCGGACTGTCCGACCGGCAGGCGCTGGCTCGCGAGTTTCGGCCTGACCAGATTTCGCCGATTTTCCGCGCGAATGGCACCGCCAATCCCAACACGCCCGCCTATAAGGCGTTGTGGCGGAAGGGTTTTGCTGACTGGCGGCTGAAAGTGTCGGGGCTTGTCGCGCGGCCACTGGCCCTGTCGTTGCCCCAGCTCCGCAATCTGCCGCATCGTGAACAGATTACCCGGCATGACTGTGTCGAGGGGTGGAGTGCGATTGGCAAATGGCGGGGTGTGCCGCTCCGGACGGTGCTGGAGGGCGCGCAGTTGAGCGATCGCGCGCGCTACCTTGTCTTCCGCTGTGCCGACGACATGGGTGGTGGCAACGCCTATTATGAAAGCATCGACCTGATCGACGCCTTTCATCCGCAGACGATCCTGGCCTTCGCGCTTAACGACCAGTCGCTGTCGGTCGCCAATGGCGCGCCGCTGCGCCTGCGGGTCGAGCGGCAGCTTGGCTATAAACATGCGAAATATTTGATGGAGATACAAGCGGTTGCGAGCCTGGACGGAATCGGCAAGGGCAAGGGCGGTTTCTGGGAGGATCATGCCGACTATGACTGGTATGCCGGGATTTGAAATGCGGTGCGTTGATGCTTTGGGGGTTTGACGGGTCGGCGCGCGCCTGACATCGTTACGGCATGCGAGTCTTTGATCGGGTATTGAAGCGCCTTGTGACCCAGGGGCAACTGACCGTTCATTATGCGGATGGCAGGCATATTACCGTTGGAACGCCTGATCCGGCGCTTCCCGCATTGGCGATGCGCTTTCTGGATGCGCGTGTTCCTTTCGACATATTGCGGGACCCGCGACTGGGCATGGCGGAGGCCTGGATCGACGGGCGGGTGGCGATCGAGGGGGGCGGGATCATCGATTTCGTCTCGCTGATCCGCGCCAACAACGCCTGGGAAAGCGGCAAGTCGATCAGCGCCAAGGGGGCACTGAAACGCGGCTTCAAGACCATGCGCCAGCGGCTGTGGCGCGCCAACCATCGGGGGCGGTCAAAGGCGAATGTCGCTCATCATTATGACCTGTCGGGCGCGCTCTATGCGCTCTTCCTCGACCGGGATCGGCAATATAGCTGCGCCTATTTCCCCGACGCCGACAATCAAACGGGGATCAGTCTGGATCAGGCGCAGGAGGACAAGAAGGCGCATATCGCCGCCAAGCTGGCGCTGGAACCGGGGATGCGGGTGCTGGACATCGGTTGCGGCTGGGGCGGCATGGCGCTGTATCTCCATCGCACCTGCGGCGTCGATGTGACGGGCATCACTTTGTCCGAAGAACAGTTGAAGGTCGCGCGGGCGCGGGCGGAGGAGGCGGGCGTCGCCGATCATGTTCGCTTCGAACTGATCGACTATCGCGACGTGACCGGGACGTTCGACCGGATCGTGTCGGTCGGCATGTTCGAACATGTCGGCACCGCCGACTACCGGACCTTTTTTACCAAATGCAACGATCTGCTGACACCGCAGGGGGTGATGCTGGTGCATACGATCGGCCGGATCGGCGGACCGGGTATGACCGACGCCTTCACCCAGAAATATATCTTTCCCGGCGGCTATATTCCTGCCCTGTCCGAGATGATCGCCGGGAGCGAGGGCACGCGGTTGATGGTGACGGATGTGGAGGTGCTGCGGCTGCATTATGCGCTGACAATCCGCGACTGGTATCGCCGCACCATGGCGAAGCAGGCAGAGATAGAGGCGCTATATGACGCGCGCTTTTTCCGGCTGTGGACCTTCTATCTTGCGGGCGCGGCCACTGTGTTCGAACATGGCGGCATGGTCAATTTCCAGGTGCAATATGCGCGCAACCGCCGCACCCTGCCCATCACCCGCGATTATATGGTGGAGGCGGAACAGGCGCTCGCGGGACGCTGAAACTGCCTTCCTATGCTTAACGCTAGCTGACATCCGCATTCCCGGATCGTTCAGCGACTCATCGGCATTCTCCTGACAGTCCCACCCCTGAAGCAGAGGCGGTGGCGCGTGACCTGTTTGAGGAGACTGGACATGAATATTATGTGGAAAGGCGTGGTGGCGCTGAGTGTGGCGCTGGCCAGCCTTGGCGTAGCCGTCGCCCCGGCTCAGGCCCAATATTATAGTGGCGACCGGGATGGCTGGCGCGGTGATGATCGCCGCGGTGAGTGGCGGCGTGATGACAGGCGCTGGGACAACAGGCGGCACTGGAACAACAAGCGGCACTGGCGTGGTGATCGCGACGGCTATCGCCGCCCGGCCTATCGCCAGCGCTGCTGGAATGAATGGACCTATAGCCCCTATTCTCATCGGCGCGTGCGCGTTCGTGTCTGTCGCTGATGTTCGTGTGCGTCGCCGGGCCATGTCCGGCGACGCATCGCGTGAAAGGTTGACGGGTGGTTGGGGTGGCGTCTAGGTCGCGGGCTAAGATCAGCAGGATAATTTGCCATGAGCGACACACCCCCCGACCGCCTTTCGACCAACCCGCGCAGCCCCCATTTCGACATGGAAGTGCTACAACGCGGCATCGGCATCCGGTTCAAGGACCGGGTACGGAACGATGTCGAGGAATATAGCATTTCCGAAGGCTGGGTCCGCGTCGCTGCTGGCAAGACTCGCGACCGTCACGGCAATCCGCTGACCATCAAGCTGTCCGGCCCGGTTGAGGCCTGGTACGAAAATCCGCCCGCCGATGCGGAAGGTGACGAGGCGAAGCCCCAGGATTAATCGTCGGTACTGAACGCTTTCTTCGGTGGATTCAGCCTGCCGTTGAACTGCGTTTCACTTCTTCTATGATGTCGTCCAGACTGCGATCCGCGAGCCTGGCGTCAGCATAGCCGACGATGGCGGGATCATAGTCGATCCGTATGCCCTTCTTGCCCGTTGTCGCCAGACGGGCACTGTTGCGGGCGATCTGTGTCCGCTCCCGTCGCACGGACACGGCCTTCATTGACTGTGTTGCCTCGGATGCGCTGGCCATGCGGATGCTGCTGCCCAGCCTGTTGTCCGGTGTGAAGGGCGTGAGATGCGGCGTGTCAGGATAGATGAAGCCGAAGGTCGGGTTGATCCGCGCGCCCATCTGCCGGGTTGGGCTGTGCCATACACGCACTTCGCTCCAGTCTCCCTCATCCGAAACGTCGATTGCAAGGACATCCTCCTCGATCGCGCCGGGCGCCGACCAGTTGGCGTGGCGGACCAGCACTTGCCGGTCATCGACGATCTTGCTGACCACAGCGACATGGCCGAGTGCCATCGGTCCATTGGGACGGAAGGCGAGGACCGCACCTTTTATGGGCTTGTGGCCCCGCTTGTAGCGATTCTGCGCCTGGTCCCACCAGGTCAGCGCGTCGCCATAGATGGCGACGCCGGACACCGCCCGCGCATAGGGAACGCATTTCAGGGCCGCAGCAGCCAGTGCCGGCAGCGGCAGGCCTCCAAGGCCGAGCAGCAGCACAAGCGCCGCCGGGCGCACCAACTTCTTCATCTAATGCGACCCCGAGAGAATCACCCCACCGGGAGCGAGTCTTAGGCCGGAGAATTTAGGAAGAGGTTAAACCACAGAAGGCTGCAACCGCCAGGGCACTCAGATCAGTAGGCGGCGCTGGTGGTGTCGGCCATCGCGATCCGCACCGGTTGGGCAAAGTCTTTAACCTGCTCTGGGTAGATGAAGCCGCTGGCGGGGTTGGAGCGCAGGCCCAGATTGCCGATCGGACCGTACCAGACGCGAACGTCGCTCCAGTCATTGTTGGGTGAAACGTCGATCGCGCGAACATTGCGCTCGATACCGCCGCGATAGGACCAGTTGGCGTGGGTCAGCAGCACTTCGCGGTCGCCGACGACCTTGCTGACCATGGCGACATGGCCCACCGGCATGGCGCGACTGGACGAGAAGGCAAGGACGGCGCCAATGCGTGGCTCATGGCCCCGGTCATAATGACCCTCGGCCTGCTTCCACCAGGTGTTGGCATTGCCGAACAACTGGATACCGGAAACCTGACGGGCGTAGGGCGCACATTGCAGGACACCACCAGCGGCGGCGGGGGTGATGGTCAGAGCACAGAGCGCAACGATCATGGTCGCGATAATCGCGCGTAAACGTCCGACCATGTGTGAGCGACCCCCGATATTCTTGGTTTTTAACCCAGTGACCGCCTTAGGGCAGAGCGCGACGGAGTTGAAAATGACCAAGCGATGAACCGTTGCTGCAACGCGTCATATCGCGGAACGAAAAACCTGACCAGACGTAACCTCCAAATGCGTGTTCTCGTATAAATTATTGAAAAGACTATATTCTGTACCGGTCATCCACGTCTGGCTGCCGGTTGCGGCGAGCCGGTCGAACAGTGCGGCTCGTCGCGACGGGTCGAGATGAGCCGCTACTTCGTCGAGTAGCAGCACGGGCGGCTGGCCCGTCCTTTCGGCCACCAGTGCCGCATGGGCCAGCAGGATTGAGAGGAGCAGAGCCTTCTGCTCGCCCGTCGAACAGAGCGCCGCCGCCTGATCCTTGGCAATGTGCCTGACCGACAGGTCCGTGCGGTGCGGGCCGGTGAGGGTGCGCCCGGCGGCGGCATCGCGACGACGTTCGGATGCCAAACGCGCGGCCAGTTGTTCGCCCGCATCCTCCCCTTCCAGCGCTATAAGGGGACGGGCGAAGGGCGCATCGGGCTGCCCCTCCAGCGTGGCGTTGAGGCGGTCGACCATGTCGGTGCGCGCGGCGGCGATCGCCATGCCATGCTCGCCCATCTGCCCCTCCAGCGCGGCGATCCAGAGTGGGTCAGCGGCGCGCAGATCGCCCAGCAGGCGGTTGCGCGCGCGCATCGCCGCCTCGTAGCGGGCGCTGTGCGCGGCATGGGTTGGGTGCAGCGCCAGCGTCAGTCGGTCGAGAAAGCGGCGGCGGCCACCGGGGCTGTCCATGAACAGCCGGTCCATCGCCGGGGTCAGCCACACGATGGAGAGGTGGTCCGCCAGCGCATTGGCTGACCCGTTTACACCGCCGATCCGTACCTGTCGTCGGTCGGGTGTTTCCGCGCTGATACCGGTGCCCAGCATCACTCCGCCCACGTCAGCAGCGATACCAAAGCCGCCGCCGCCGCCCTGCCGCGCCATGTCGCGCAAGGCCGCGCCGCGCAGGCCCCGACCCGGGGCAAGCATCGAGACGGCTTCGAGGATGTTAGTTTTTCCCGCGCCATTTTCGCCGGTCAGGACGATGAAGGCGTGATCTGGACGGATCAGGGCATCCTCATGATTGCGAAAGTCGCTGAGCGTGAGGCGGCCGATCATCCGGTGGCTCTAGCGACAGGGGAGCGGTTGGGGAAGCGTGGCGAGGGGAGAAGGCGCTCAGGCCGGGGTATCGCACCGTTTGCGGACGACCGCTTGCCCATCATTGGCAATCGTCAACGTTTGTCCGTCGGCGGAAGCGCGCACCTCCAGTCGTCGGGTCCAACTCTGGCCTTCGCCAGTGAAGGCGGCATCGATCGCGACCTTGCCCCCTTCCTGGCGCGTAATCCGGGTGATGGTGCCAACGCTCTCGTGGAAGATCAATTCTTTGGGCGTTATCTGCAATTCCAATTCTGCCCCAGCATCGGTGCAATTGTCCTTCGCCCCGGTCCAGCGGCCCTGGAATGTGACAGGCACCGTGTCGGCGCGGTCGGCCGCGACGCTTTCATTCGCGCCTGGATCGATCGCCGTCACCTGATTACCCGGTGTTTCGGCAATTTCGGTCGAAAGTTGGGTCTGATCCATGCGGTTGCCCGCGGGATCGCTGTCCCGTCCGCAGGCGGACAAGCCCATCGTCAGGGCAAGTGAAAGGATCAGCGAGGGATGCAGCGCGCGCATGAAGGGGGAAAGCATGAGCAAGGGGTGCGGTTCCTATTATGACCTTGATGCGTGACCATGGCCGGGCTGCGTGATAGCTTCCAGAAGAACTGGTTACGGGAGGATGCCATGCCGGTGTTGGGAATGGGAGGCTTGTTTTTCCGGGCGCGCGACCCGGATGCGCTCAACAACTGGTATCGTCAGCATCTGGGCGTTGGTGCTGGTTGCGTCTCTGACCCCGCCGTGACCCCGGACGAATGGTCTTGGGCGACGCAGGGCGGGCCGATGGTCTTTGCGCCGTTCAAGGCGGAGACGGACTATTTCGCCACCGACAAGGCCTTCATGATCAATTTTCGCGTCTCTGGTCTCGATGCGCTTCTCGATGGCTTGCGTGCGGCTGATATTGCGATCATCACCAAGGCGGAATGGGACGATCCCGATGTTGGTCGCTTTGC